>JAJZVJ010000364.1 GCA_021845705.1 bacterium | reverse complement strand
GTAGATTTCAGAACAGTCGTGGCGGAATGCTGGTTCCGCCGCTTTAAGATGAGCGAGCAGGGCTGGTACGCCGCCCCGCGCACGACGTTCAAAATGGAAGACGGGCAGGGCGACGCCTACGTTATTTATTCCTACTCGGCGGACGCCGCCGAAGTGGAAGTGGACCTGAAGACCGGCGTGGCCAGGGTAAAAAAGATCTGGGCCGCCTACGACGTGGGTAAAATAGTGAACCCGCGCCTGGCGGTAGGCCAGGCCCAGGGCGGGATACTGCAGGGAATGAGCTGGGCGATGTTCGAGAACCTGGTGTACAAGAACGGGATAATGCTTAACCCCAACTTTACCGACTATGTAATAGCCACCACGGCCGATAAGCCGGAGTACGATATAACTTTTATAGAAAAGCCCTATGCCGAAGGCCCGTATAAGGCTAAAGGGATGGGCGAGGTCCCGCTGATCGGCGTGGCCCCGGCCGTAGCCAACGCTATAGCCGACGCCTGCGGGGCCAGGGTGCGCTCCGTGCCGCTGTTGCCCGAGAAGGTCTGGGCTGCTCTCAGGAAAAAGTAATTACCAGTCCCGCCGGGCTTTGCCGAGGTCGCGCACCAGGAGGCGCACCGCGTCCTCCGCCTCCGGCCGCAGCGGGTTGTTCATGATATTCTCCACGGCTTTGCCCGCGTAGCCTGAAACTAAAATGTCCTTCGCGGCCTCTTTGGAAAGCCCCAGCTGGGCGTTAGCCTTGCTCCTTTCGGATTCCCAGATAGTCGCCCCTGTTTCGGGGTCCACCAGCCAGAGCCGCACTTTTACGGCGCGTTTCGCGTAAACGCCTATGTTAGCGTTGTTGAATTCCTCTATATCCCCGTAAAGCAGGGCGTCCACGCCCAAAGTCTCCGCGAGCTTTTTAGGGGGAAAAGCGTTGAGCTGGCCCCCTTCGGAGATCCCAAGGCCCTCCAGTTTCTGATCCGTTCCCTTTATGTCGGCCAGGTTGAAATTGGCGGCGGAAAGATAAGTATCGAAAAGCGAGCGGACAAGCTCCGGGGCCCGCACGTCTATGGCTTCGCTCGATAGCGGGAGCAGCGCTATACTGGAGGGGAATTTGCTGCTGTGCCGCACTGAAGGGGCTGCCCCGGGGGCGCAGCCGCCTAGAAAGGCGAATAATAAAATGAAAGGCGTAAAAGTCCTGTTAAGCATAACTCCTCCGTGAATAGACCGCTACCAGAGATTTTATGATATTTGCGGCTCTGTTTTCCGCGGGGCCGGCCCAAGGTCCCCGCGCGGGTTTTTTTAGTAGTATAATATCAGCATGTTAAGTCAAATGTTGCCCAGGGGGTATTTCATGCGGAAACAGTTTTTACTCTTAAGTTTGGGCGCGCTGGTCTGCGCGGCGGCCGGAAAGGTTGAAGCGGGCGAGTCGTTCCAGTTCGCTCCTCCTCCTTTCCCCGTTCTGAACCTGCGTTCCGTGGACGTTGAAAAGAACAGCGGCTTCGACTATATCGGCATGAAAGTGGGCGGCTTTAAATTCGACGCCGCCAACTTCGGCGGCAGCCGCGCCGTAAAGCTATGGGACCGCGGCGGGTTCAGCCTGGGCGGGAACGGCATGCTGATCCTGGGGAAAGGCGATTTCGGGAGCGGTTCCCAGATGACGATGTTCGGCGAAGGCTTCGGCGTTCAGCCCAACTGGTATTTCGACCTGAAGGGGGACGATGAGGACGATTTCAGCCTGCCGTTCTATTTCGGGCCTCATATCTCCATGAACATGCTCATGGGGTCGTTCACGCTCCCCTCTTACGGCGGTTATGGCGGCGGGTCCGCTTTCGTTAATGTGGCCACCATAATGTACGGCTGGCAGGCGGGTATACAGGCCGGCATAAACCTGAACGATTATATCAAGTTCGTTCCTTATATCGATTTCTCCCAGGAACTGGGCGGCGCGGTGGGAACAACGACGTCCGCCAACGGCTATAGCTCCAGCACTTCCGTCAGCATTAAATCGATGCCTGTGGCGAGCGCGCCCGGTTTCGACTTCCAGCTGCGGAAGGTGAATCTCAGCCTCGGCGGAGCCATACAGAACTCCAAGAGCGCCAGCGGCACCGGCGAAAGTGTGAAAACCACTGTTTTCCATATCCGGTTCCACACTAAATTCCGCTCCATCTGCGGCATTTAAGGGAGGAGGAGAAATCTTATGAAAAACAAAATTTTAACCATCGGTTTACTTTGCGCCTCCGCGGCGTTCCTGGGCGGCTGCCAGACCACGCGGTCCGTGTCCTTCCAGAATTACGACTATAACACGGTGTTCAAAAGCGCCGTCTCCGGCCTCTGCTCCGATAAGAAGCTGCTGGTCTACCAGGCCGACAAAGAAAAAGGCGTTATCTGGGTGCAGAGCCGCGGCATCTTGGCCAACCCTCCGGAAACTCCCATTATGCTTGAGAAGAGCGGCAACGCCGTTACCGCCAGCGTTACCATGCAGGGCATGAACAACCCCTGGGCCGACCGGGTGCTGTCGCTGATCTCCAACAACCTGCCCGCCTCCGGAGGCAGCAGTTCCCCCGAAGCGACCCCGGGTAAAAGTTCCGGCACGGACTTCGAGCGCGAAAAACTGGAACTGGAAAAAGAAAAGCTTAAGCTTGAAAAAGAAAAGTTCGAATTCGAGAAAAGCAAGAGCAAAAGCAAAGGGCAATAGCCCGCTCGCGCTCCCCGCTGAACAACGGTCCGGCCGGGCAGGCCGGCCATAAATCCTTTAGTGCGCGGCCGAGGATTTAATGAAAAAAAAAGAGCCCTTTCACCTTTTCCGCCTGCGCTGCAGGGTTAACGGCCTTAAACTGGAGCGGGAGATAGCTTCCTCCCGCTCCCTGCTCGAGTTCATCCGTCTGGACCTGGGGCTGAAAGGGACCAAGGAAGGCTGCGGCGAGGGCGAATGCGGCGCCTGCCTGGTGCTGGTGGACGGTAAAGCCGTTAATTCCTGCCTGATGATGGCCGTGCAGCTGCACGGCAAAGAACTCGTGACCATAGAGGGACTGAAAGGCCGTGACGGCGGGCTGCACCCGCTGCAGAAAACTTTTATGGCGGAAGGGGCCGTGCAATGCGGCTTCTGCACCCCCGGCCTTATAATCGCCTCCGAAGCCCTCCTGAAGCGCAAGCCCAATGCGACGCTCGAAGAGATAAAGCTTGAACTTACCGGGAACCTCTGCCGCTGCACAGGAGAT
>JAJZVJ010000363.1 GCA_021845705.1 bacterium | reverse complement strand
GCGCAACGGCTCGCCAATGCGTCCATGGCCGCCACGCCGTGGCCCCGCAGGGCCAGGAACCGTATAAGTTCGCTGTCCTCCGTCTCCGTCCCCACGGACACGGAAGTCTTATGCCGGCACAGGAACAGGTCCACATCCTTGCGGACGGGGTTATCCGGCGCCATAAGGAGGATGGGGATCCTGGAAAGGTCCGCCGGGAAGCGCCCGACCTGGGCCTTGAGCTTTGGGATGGCCACAAAATAGATGGGGATGGACCCCGCCAGCCGGCTGCGGAACTCCACGCCCATCTGCGAAGAGAAGTCCGCGCTGGAAACGACCAGATCCAGCCGGTGGCTTTCCAGCTGCTCCCGGAGACCGTTGAGCGGCCCTCCGAGTATGCTGACGCGGACCCGCCGGTCGATCCCGTAGGCGTGGTCCAGGAGCTGCAAAACTATGTGATGGGAAATGGACCCCGTTACCCCCAGGCGCAGGCTGGCCGGCGTGAGCGTCTGCCCCGGCCGCAGCGCGGAGACCAGCTCGGCCCCCTGGGAGAAGATCCGCTCGCAGTAGTCGAAGGCGATCCTGCCCTCGGGCGTTAATTTTACGCCCTTGCGGCTGCGCGCGAGAAGTTGTTTTCCCAGGGTCCGTTCCAGCTGTTTGAGCTGAAGGCTCAGCGTGGGCTGGGCCAGGTAAAGTTCCCGGCTTGCCGCGCCGATACGCCCGGCCTTGGCGGTGATCCAGAAATAATACAGATGGTGGTAATTGACAGGTATCATTTATTTACTAAATGCAAATCATTTAAATTATATGTTACATAAATGATTGTAGCATACCATATACTATAACTGAAGTCTTACTAACGTCTTACTAACGTCAGCCGGAGATCATGACATGAAAAACGCAACACCGGTTATCTGCCTGCTATCGGTTATTGTGGCGCTGGGCGCTGTTTCCTGCGGCAAAAAGAACCTGAGGACCGGGGGCGCGAAACCAGACATGACCAGTGATTTGGCCGCCGTGCCGGTTCTGGACGTCCAGGGCGGGGACGCCGCTGGAGCAGAGGGAGATATCCGCGGCGGAGAGTTCGCCTCCAATGAGGCGATCCACCCCGTCTATTTTGACTTTGACGGGTACGGTCTCCCTGAAGAACTTCAGAAAACTTTGCAGAAGAACGCGGAAATCCTTAAAGCCCACAAGGAATGGCTTGTGGCGGTGGAGGGCTATTGCGACAGCCGGGGGACCATTGAATATAATCTGGCCCTCGGCCAGAAAAGAGCCAGGTCGGTCCGTGATTATTATGTCCGCCTCGGAGTGCCGGAATCGTCCATCGGGGTCATTTCATACGGCGAGGAAAAGCCGTCCTGCGAAGAAGAGACCGACAGCTGCTGGGCGAGGAACAGGCGGGCGGATACAAAAGTGAAACTTAAATAAAAAGTGATGAGGATTATGGCCGTTATGCGCCCCATGTTCATTCGCGGTCCGCTGCGCGCGAGGAAGTTCCTGCGCCTTGCCGCGGTATTATGCCTTGCCGCCGCTTCCGCGGCAGCGCAGGGACCCGCCTATGATATAGCCTATATATGGCGCCCCGACCAGGCGGACGTAGTGGCATACAAAGCGAAGGTCTCGGATATTCTCGGTCCCGACGTGGCGCGGCGGCTGCGTGTGGTCCGCGCCGGCGGCAGATATGGGCTGGTCTACCTGCGCAACGGGACGCGCGGTCCGGCCGCGGCCACGGCAAAGGTTCATACGCGGTTCCTGGCCGCCCGCGGCCTCAACCCCGCTGTTCCCGTCAGGGCGCAGGACTGGGCGCCTCCGCAAAGCGCGGCTTCCGCGGGCGGAGCCCCCGCCGCGCCCCCCGCCGCCGGGGAAACTTCCGCTCTGGAGCGGGATATCGAGAATTATGTGCGGAAGCTGCGCCACCGCGGCCGGATAAAAGGGAACGAGCGCAGCGCCTGGCTGGTGTACGATATCACGGCCGATAAAAAACTGGCCGGGATAAACGAGGACCTGCCGCTTGAAGCCGCGAGCCTTATAAAGCCCTTTATCGCCATGGCCTACCTGCACGGGGTGGACGCGGGGCGCCGGCCGTATAATAGCGAAGTCCGCGGAAGAATGGAGAGAATGATACAGGAATCGGACAACCAGGCGGCGAATTGGCTGCTGCGCCGCCTGGGCGGGCCGAAGGCGGTGCAGGGCTTTCTTAAGCGGGAGTACGGCGGCATATTCAGGAACACGAGCATCGTGGAATATATCCCCGCCGGCGGCAGGGCCTACCGGAACAAGGCCTCGGTGCGGGATTACAGCCGGTTCCTTTATGCCTTGTGGACCGGGGTTCTTCCCGGTTCGGCCGAACTGAAGCGCCTGCTGAGCCTGCCCAACCCGGACCGCCTTTATACGTCCTCGCCCGGGGTTGCGGCCGGCACCGAGGTATACGACAAAACCGGTACTACGGCCCGCCTTTGCGGCGATATGGGGATCCTTGTGGCGCGGCGCGGGGACGGGAAAAGTTTCCCGTATATCGTGGTGGGGATAATAGAGAAAGCCCGGAGCGCGCGGAGCTATTTCGACTGGATGCGGTCCCGCGGCGACGTTATACGCCGCGTTTCGGAAATGACCTATGAAGAAATAGCGGGCAGGCACCGGTTCGCGGATTTCGGCGAGCGCGGCGCGGAGTCCCGCTCCGCCGGAAATGCCAATGGCTCTCCCGAAAACCGGGCAGGGGGATAAGGAACCGCGCTCCTAGTACTACTGTGTCATAAGCCCGCAGGGCTCCGCGCACAGCAGGGGCATCGGGGCAGCCATCGCGCAAGCCTGCGTGCAATCAGATAGCGCAGAGTCGCGATGGAATCTGCGACGTGCCGCTGTGTGCGTCCCGGCTCCGCGCGGCGTATAATCTTCGGGTAGGGAAGGCGCCTTTGAACGAATCGCGTTTTTTTTTACGCCTCCAGTCCTCAAGCGCTGCCCCGTCAGAAAGCCGTAGGCCGCGATGCTCAATGTCGCGTGGTGGTGAAAGCCGCGCCAGCCACGCCCCTCATAATGTCCCAGCCCGAACTCCTGCTTAAGTTCCTGGTAGTCCCGCTCGATGCGCCAGCGCATTTTGGCCGTCCATACCAACTCTTTAAGCCTCATACCGGCAGGCAGCGTCGAAAGCCAGTATTTAGCCGGCTCCGCCTCTCCCTTCGGCCACTCAATAAGCAGCCACTCCTCGGCGCGGGGCTG
>JAJZVJ010000362.1 GCA_021845705.1 bacterium | reverse complement strand
GTTTGGGTGCGGGCGGCCGGGGGATTGCCCTGATCGCCCGTTGCGTAAGGTGAGGCCCGGCTTTAGAGCGAAGCATAATCATGCTTCGCGTGCGGTCCGCAAGGGCGGAGGCGGTTTTTTACGTAGCAAAACCGCCGAGCAGGGGCCGCGCAAACCCGCTATGCGGTTTATGCGTGGCGCCCCGCCATCAAAGTAAGGCGGGGGGAAACCACGCAAGGGTTTCCATCTTCCAGGGTGCACGGGGTTAAAGCCCCGGCTACGCTAACCTCGCCCGCAAACCGTAACTGCTTTATGGCGATACTTTTCACCAACATTAAACAACTCCTTACCTTCGCCGGGGACAGCGCGCCGCGCGCCGGGGCCGCCATGCGTGAGATCGGGCTTGTAAAGAACGCCGCCGTGCTGGTAAACGGCGGCATCATAGAAGCGGCCGGCCCGAGGGCCGCGGTAGCGCGCCACCGCCTGGCCAAAAAAGCCAGGAAAGTGGAAGTGAACGGCGTCTGCCTGCCGGGGTTCGTGGACAGCCACACCCACGCGGTTTTCGCGGAACCCAGGCTTAAAGATTTTTCCATGCGGGCCGCCGGGGCTTCCTACCAGGAGATAAAAGCCGCCGGCGGCGGGATAATCTCCAGCATAGGCGCGGTGCGGGCCCAGCCGCTTAAGGCCATGGCGGCGCAGCTCGCCGCGCGGGCGGCGCGGTTCCTTGAGTGCGGGACCACCACTATAGAGGTGAAGAGCGGCTACGGCCTTAGCCTGGACTCGGAACTGAAAATGCTCAGGGCCGTGCGCGAGGCGCAGAAATTTACCCCTCTTGAAATGCTGCCGACCCTGCTTGCCGCCCACAGCGTACCGCCCGAGTTCAAGGGCGACGCCCAGAAATACCTGGCCCACGTGATCGCGGAGATACTACCGAAGGCCGCCGCGGAAAAACTGGCGGTCTTCGCGGATATTTTCTGCGAAAAAGGCTATTTCACACCTGAGCAGACCACCGCCTATTTAAAAGAGGCGGCGCGCCTCGGGCTCCGCCCTAAAGTGCATTCCGAGCAGCTTTCCAACTACGGGGGCACGCGCGCCGGCGCCGCCGCCGGGGCCATAAGCGCCGACCACGCCGACCACGTTTACGCGGAAGATATCGCCGCCCTGCGCGACTCCGGGACCATAGCCACGCTGCTGCCGGCCTCCAATTATTATCTGGGCCTCTCTAAATACCCGCCGGCGAGTGAGCTGATAGCGGAAGGCGTGCCCGTGGCCCTGGCCACCGACTTCAACCCCGGCACCTGCCCCTGCTGGAACATGCAGTTCGTCCTCTCGGCCGCCTGCACGCATTGCGCAATGACCCCCGAAGAGGCCATCTGCGCCGCCACCGTAAACGGCGCCTGGGCGCTGGGCATAGGAGACAGGGCCGGCAGCGTAACCCCCGGCATGCAGGCGGACCTCGCTTTCTTCGAGGCGGACGATTACAGGGAGCTGGCCTATTATTTCGGCGCTAACCAGAACCTGCTTACTGTCAAAAAAGGGGAGATAGTCCACCCCAGGTTCTAGCTGAGGATTTTAAATGAAAATAATCCTGTTCGACATAGACGGTACGCTGATCAAGGCCGGCGGCGCCGGCGCCCGGGCGCTTAACCACGCCGTCAGGGCCATGACAGGCCACCCCGAAGCCTGCAAGTCTTTCCAGCTCCAGGGAGCCACGGACAAGACCAACTTCGAACTGGCTTTCAAGGCGGGGGCCGGCCGCAAGCCCACCCGGAAAGAAACGGCCGCGCTCACGCTTAAATACGTTGACCGTCTGCCCGCCGAGGTCAGGGCCTCCGTTAAGGCTAAAAAATATAAGAAGGTGAAAGGCGTGGAAAAGCTGCTGGTAAAACTTTCACGCCGCAAGGACGTGCTGGTGGGCCTGGGGACCGGCAACCTGAAGGACGGGGCCTTGATAAAGCTCGAGCCCTCCGGCCTGCTGAAACACTTCGCTTTCGGGGGCTACGGCTGCGATTCGCACCACAGGAGCGAGGTCCTGGAAAAGGCCGTAGAGCGCGCCGCGAAACTGGCCGGAGTGAAAATAAAGCGCGGCGAAGTCTTCGTTATAGGCGACACGCACCGGGACGTGCAGGCGGCCAAGGAAGCCGGGTACCACAGCGGCGCCGTCCTTGACGGTTTCGGCGACCCCGGTCTTGTAATGCGTTCCAACCCCGAGCTTATCGCTAAGGATTTCTCGGATATGCGGCCCTGGCTTATCTGGCTAGGCCTCGAGAAAGACCCGAAAGGCGTAAGCCGCGGCACCTATATCTGCCCGGACTCGCCCATAGAGCACGCCCATTACGGCCGGACCGGCGCGGACCTGCGCGACATAGAGACCGGCATGAAGCGCCTCCGGGCCGCCAAAAAGAAGATAACAGGATGAACATCAAAGAGACCCTCACTTACGGCGACCTCGCCGAGGTCCCGGCCCTGCTCGCAAACTTCTCGGCGCGCTCCGGCGCGCTTAAGGGACTGGCGCTCCGTTCCAAGGATAAGGCCGTTTACCTTGTCGGGCGCGGTTCTTCCGGCACCGCCACCCTCTTCGCCAAGTATATCTGGGAAACCTACGCCGGCACCATCACCAATTTCATCCACCCGCATTCCATCTTCGAGGCCAGAAAGCCGCTGAACTTCAAAGGGGAGGCCGTCTGGGCTTTCTCGCAGTCCGGCCGCAGCCAGGACATAGTGGCCTGCCTGGAGAGACTGATGAAGTGGGGCGCCAGGGGGGTGGCGGTCACCAACGAGCCGGACCTGAAACGCAACCCGCTGGCCAGGCTTGCGGGCCGCCACATCCTGCTCTCCAGCTCCAAAGAGCTGCCGGTAGCCGCGACCAAGAGCTTCGAGCTGCAGCTCTGGGCGGTGCTTTGGACCGCGCAGACCTGGAGCGGGTGCTTCTCCGCAAAAGATTTCAGGGATACCGTCGCCGCCGCCGGGAAGGCCGTTCTCGATAATTACGGCGGGGAAGAGCTGCTCAGCAGGATCAAAAAAACCAATATGCTCGGTTTCGTGGGGCGCGGGGCTTATAACGCGGTGGCGGAAGATTCCGCCCTTAAGTTCCGGGAGATGGCCAAGACCCACGCCCTGGGTTATTCCGCGGCCGAATTCCTGCACGGGCCCGTGGGCGCCTATACGGCAAAAGACCTGGTTTTCCTGTTCACGCCTTCTGATAAACTGCCGGAAGATATCCTGAAGGTGAAAAAGGCCCTCGACGA
>JAJZVJ010000361.1 GCA_021845705.1 bacterium | reverse complement strand
TAACCAAAGATCAGGTAAAACGAGTAGAATATCTACTAAACACGCGGCCGCGGAAATGCCTGGACTACAGGACCCCGGCCGAAGTTTTTAAGCAGGGTGTTGCACTTCGCGGTTGAATCCGGCAATTGCAGTTTTAGAAACTGCCAAAATTTTGGAGATCTGGTTTCCTCCCGAAACACCATATAAGCGAAAGCCTAATTCGGGGTGTAATTCCAAAAAATTTGCCAACTTTTTGGGGGATATTAAAACCGGGGGAGGATCTGGAGCACTCAACACCCCCCCCCACTACGGTTCCGTAACCCATACACAATCCGCCGCGTTTACAGCGCACCGCGAACTATCCATATCTTTGAACAGATTCCTTATTTAGTTCAAAATACCATGAAAGGCGCGGAGGAACGCAGCAACAGATAGCTGCGAACAAACCGCGAAGAACGCCGCTGCCGGAGAATACTATGAGCGGCCTTAACAGGGCGGGGAAGGAGGAATAGGAATAAAAACGACAGGAGTGTGCGGAAATGGGAGCGTGTATAAAAAAGCCGCCGGAGCGCGCGCCACTCCTTATTATGGTGGGGCGAACGCGCAAAGGAGCCGGAATTAGGCCGGCAAATTCACTTAAAACGTTATCCCGCAGGGAAAGGGGGATAAAAACGAGCCGCTAAAGGAATCCCCCCCCTATTTTCACAACTACTTGCCGTTACAGGTCAGGATTATAGCCGGAATTATCAGGAGATAGCCGGACAAGAGCAGGGCGGGAGACACGACAGCCCAGAGATTGCTCCCGGCCGAATCGGCCTTGTGCAAAATAGCGTAGCCGGAAACTATAAGAATGAAGGATAAAAGCCAGAGAAAATAGAGTTTTACCCCGCCCCGGACTTCCTCCGGAGCCTTTTCCGGGGAAGACTTTGGGCCAGGAGGCGAGGAATTTCTCTTCTTTTTTCTCGACATGACTGGCTGGAAGGACCGGCCAGCGGTCAGCGCCGCCGCCTTACCGTTACTTCTGAGAGTTAAGCCTGGCGTTCAGGCGCTGTCTGGAAAGGTCCACCAGGCTTTTGGCGGCCGGGTCCTGTTCCTCGTCATAAATGCTGTTCAGGAACTGAAGGCTCCGGGCGTCGCCGGCCTGCGCGATGACGTCAAGAGCCTTGGTCCTAAGGCTCATATCGGGGGACTTCACGAATTCGTAGGCGGTGGAAACCCCGTCCGGCAGGCCCATCTTGGAAAGAGAAAGAGCGGACTCCATCCGCACCGAAGACGGCTCGGAGGCGGCCAGGAGCTTTACCAGGCCAGGAGCGACCGAAGGATCCCCGATGTCGCCCAGCGCCTTTATTGCCTCGATCCTGACGTACTGATCCTTGTCGTCGAGATACCTGGAAACAGCCGCGGCCTCGTCCTTGGCGCCAAGCTGGCCAAGCGCGGCTATGGCGCCGCGCCGGAGAGTGATGTCGCTGGAGGAAAGCATTCCGGCTATCTCCTTCTCGGCCGGAGAGTACTTGAGCATCCCCAGCGCGTGCAACGCGGCGTAGCGCACAGGCATGCTATCGTCCTTGAGCGCCGAGCGCAGGGCCGGGCCAGTCTTCGGATCCAGAATATACGCGAGGGAAATGGCGGCCTGCTGGCGGACCGAGGGGTCCTGGTCGTTCAGCAGCATCTGAGAGAGCTTGTCCGCCGCCGGGCGCCAAGTCATAAGGCCCAGCGCGTCCTCGGCGGCCTGCCGCACGCGCGCGGAGGGGTCGCCAAGGGCCGCTATAAGGCCCGGCGCCCCCTTGGCGTCGCGCAGTTGGCCCAGCGTCTCCGCGGCCACGCGCCGCTCGTCGTCCGTGCCCGACTTCAGTTTGGCCAGGGCGTCGTCGACCGGGCCTGGGACCGCCTGCGCCGCCTGGGCCGCGGGACCGGCCGCGGCGGCCGAGGATACGTTCTGCGCGGAAACCACTGCCGGCAGGAACGTCAAAGTCATAAGAAGTTGCGTGAGTTTAGCGTTATTCATAAATACCGCTCCCTTTCCCTGAATTTTAGCATAAAAACGGCGCCAGTTTGCCGGAGTTGACGTGACGTTTCAGAACATCGGCCCCAGATAAAAATAGAAGATCTTCCCTCCGTCGGAGGTGCGAACGGCGCAGTCCAGGCTGAGCACCATCTGAAAATTCTGAAGCAGGAAGGTGTGCAGGTCTACACCGGCCCCGACCGAGGCGTCTACCCTGGATATGCCGAACGCGCGAAGATCTCCCGCTCCGTTCCAGCCATAGGCGGAATCCACGAAAAGTTTGCCGTAGAGGGCCTTGAAATAAAAATCCGGGAACATATACCACATATAGTAGTTTATGTCCTTAATCAGGGGCACCCGCAACTCGGCGTTGTCCATGAAAACCCCGGACCTCTCGTAAAGCGATGAGGAGCTGGGGAACCCCCGCAAGCCGCCCAGTCCGCCGAAATTGAAGACGCGCCTGTCGCGCCCGGTACTGCGCCCGGCGGTGAAGCGGTTGACGAAAGCGGACCACTTCGACAGCGGGAAGTACTTCAGGTACTGCAGAGTGTAGACGTCGTAGCGCAGGTTCCCCCCGGCTACGTCGTGAGCTGTCTGCCAGGAAAGCTCGGTCCTGGAACCGCGAACAGCGCTCAGGTAAAGCCCGTCGACAGTATCCCGGACATAGGAGGTCTTGAGCGCCCTTGTCCGCAGCGCGTCGGTGTAGCCGAGGTCCCTGTAAATGTCCTTCTCGTCCTTGCTGATCAGATAGGCCTCCACCCTGTTGTAGCGGTCGAAAGGCCAGGCTGTGCCGACGGCGTTCTCATAGTAGCGCCTGTTGTAGTCCAGGCCGTTGTCGTCGGTGAGACCGTCGTAGGTGAACACGCTGCTCTGAAGCAGCAGCGGCATTCGCCAGCGCGTGTAGGCGTAGCTGACCTGGGCGTCAAGGTAGTTATTCCAGGAATTGTAGCTCAGGTAGAGGGCCAGGTTATGGCGCCCGAGCATATCGGAGGCCTGCCAGTAGTTCATCCAGAAAAGTCCGCCGGGAGAGGAGAAGAGCAGGGCCGGATAGAAGAGATCCGTGGAGGCCTTGAAGCGGTACGGGCGGAAGGAGCCCGTGGATGGCGTCACCCCGAAGCCGCCGCCGGGCGCGGGCAGGGGCTGTTCCTCGTAGAGAAGGTCCGCCGGGTCCGCCGCGTAGATATCCATGCCGCCGGCGTTGAAAGCCGAAAAATAGAGCCGGCGGCCGTGCACCGACGGAGTGAACATGCCAGATCGGA
>JAJZVJ010000360.1 GCA_021845705.1 bacterium | reverse complement strand
AATCGTTCTTTCTTCTTTTTCTCCAGCAACTTAATCTCGCGCTTTTTTAAGCGAATGTTTATGCATTTCATTCACATATGATACATGTTGCATAACTAATTTGTCAAGATACTAGTGGCCGAAGCCGGGCCCGAGGTGGTCATAAACCTGCTCGGCATTATCCGCGAAACCCCGGCGGCCTCCTTCGACCTGGTGCACGCGGAATATACCCGCAGGCTCCTGGCGGGCGCGCGGGCCGCGGGGGTGAAAAAGTTCGTGCAGATGTCGGCGCTGGGCGCCGCCCCCGGCGCGCCTTCCGCCTACCACCGCAGCAAATTCTCCGGGGAGACCGCCGTGCGGGAGTCGGGGCTGCCCTTCGTCATTTTCAGGCCTTCCTTCATTAGCGGCCCGGGGCAGAAACTGCGGGGCGAGCTTTCGGCGCTGGCGCGGTTCGTCCCGGTATTCGCGGCCCCGTCCGACGCGCTGGCCGCGCCGGTAGGGATAGAGGAGGTGGCGGCCTGCTTCGCCCGGGCGGCTGCGGACGCCTCCGTTAAGAACGAGATCTTCGAACTGGCCGGGGACAGGGTGGTCAACTTCAGGCAGCTTATATCCGAAACGCTCAGGGCGGCGGGTTTCAACCGTCCGGTCATCGGCCTGCCGCGGAAAATGTTCTTCCCGCTGCTGCCTTTGTTCAGCCTCTTCCCGGAGCCCCCTATGACAAAGGAGCAGTATCTGATGACGGCTTCCCCGAACGTGCCTTCCGGGAAATACCGGGGGGTAAAAGACCTGCTGGGCCGATCTTAAGGATCTATATGAAAATACTCAAATTCGGCGGAACCTCGGTGGGTTCCGCGGAGCGGCTAAGGGCGCTGGCGGAGCTGATAGAAGACGGCGACGCTAAAATAGTGGTATTGTCCGCCATGAGCGGAACGACCAACGCGCTTGTGGAGATAACGGAGGCTTTATACGCGCAAGACGCTGTGAAGGCGAAAGGCCTGACCGAAGCGTTGGAGCGGAAATACAGGGATGTCGCCGCGCAACTGTACGGCACGGAAAAAGCTCTTGCCAAAGGCCTGGAGCTCATTGAGGCCGTCTTCGAGCGCCTGCGTTCCTTTGCTCTGGGAAAGTTCGGCCCGGACGGGGAGAGGGATATCCTTTCCCAGGGCGAACTTCTTTCCACCGCGATGTTCCACTACTACCTGGAAGAGATAAACGTGGATTCGGTGCTGCTCCCCGCGCTTGACTTTATGCGCCTCGACGCTAAAGACGAACCGGATATGGGATTTATAGAAACGCATGCCGTGGACGAGCTGGCTAAATACCCCGGGAAGAGGCTCTTTATCACCCAGGGCTACATCTGCCGGAACGCTTCCGGCGAAGTGGATAACCTCAAGCGCGGCGGCAGCGACTATACGGCCACCATACTGGGCGCGGCCATCCGGGCGGAAGAGATCCAGATCTGGACCGACATAGACGGCATGCACAATAACGACCCCCGCGTGGTAGAGAATACCCGCCCCATAGCGGAGCTCTCCTTCGACGAAGCCGCCGAGCTCGCCTATTTCGGCGCCAAGATACTGCACCCGACCTGCATCTTCCCGGCCCAGACGCGCAATATTCCGGTGCGGCTGCTCAATACCCTGCAGCCGGAGGCCCGCGGCACCCTTATCACGGAGAGATCCGCGGGCGACGATATAAAGGCGGTGGCGGCCAAGGACGGCATCACCGCGATAAAGATAAAATCCGGGCGCATGCTGCTGGCCTATGGTTTCCTGCGGGCCGTTTTCGAGATCTTCGAGCGCTACAAGACGCCTATAGATATGATCGCCACCTCCGAGGTGGCGGTCTCGCTGACCATAGATAACACCAGGAACCTGGACGCTATCGTAGCCGAACTTAAAGGGTTCTGCCGCGTGGAGGTGGACAAGGGCCTGAGTATTGTCTGCGTGGTGGGCAGTTTTACGGCGGAAAAAGAGGGCTACGCGCTGAAGATATTCGAGGCCCTTAAGAATATCCCTATACGGATGATCTCGTACGGCGGCAGCGAGAACAATGTTTCCGTGCTCGTGGAGACAAAACTTAAGCGCGACGCCCTCCTTGCCCTTAACAAGGGATTATTCTTAGCTGGAACTTCCGGGGCCTTAGGTTGACGCGGGTCATAGGTCAAAGGTCCCACCAGCCTTTAGGTCTTAAGCCTCTATCGCGGAATGCGTTTTTTTTGTTTACTATCATCAGGTTTGGAGAACATGGTTCTTGCTCCACCATAATTAAGGGACATGAGGAGACTTAGATGAAAAGAAAGATACTCGCTGGTGTCGGTATAGCGGCGCTGATGGCCTTTCTGGTCGGCTGCGACGAAATAAAATTCGGCGGCATGCTTGGCGTTCACGAGCAGATGACTTTTACCCAGTCCAGGGCTGCCGGCAACGGCCAGGTGGTCTCCTGGGACCTTTCCAGGGCCGGCGGAACCGCGGTCCTTAACCCGGGCCAGTTCCAGACCAAGATCACCATGGGCCAGTCCGGCAATAATAAGGAGCTGACGATGGAGGTGGCTAACGCCAACCCCGCTACCGTCATCAAGATGAAGTTCGACAAGAACATAAACATCGGCGAGAATTTCACCATCACGGCCGCCCAGCTCGGGCAGAACTTCGACCTGACCGGAACCCTGGCCACCAAGGTGGACAAGTCCCCCGAGCAGTCCGGCTATGAGTCCTGCACCTACCAGTATCCCCAGACGGTCTGCCGCTCCGCCGCCAAGAGCGCCGACCCGGCCGCCGAAAAAGCAGCCGCGGAGATCTCCAAGTTCGGGCCGAATAACGGTTTCCCCTACCCGGGCCAGATCCCCTCGGTGCCTAATCCCCAGTACAACCCGTACCCGGGTCAGTACCCCGGCCCTTATCCCGGGCAGTTCAACAATCCTCCCGGCTACACCCCGGTCTGCAATACCATGTGGGTCACCAGGCCCGGCAACATGTACGTGCGTTTCTACTATGAAACCACCACCAGGGATATTAACGCTAAATTCGTGCAGGGCGCCAAGAACCTTGCCGACTACACGGGGCAGGCTTCCGACACGCAGAAGATCAACACTTACCAGGGTTCCTGCAACTAAGAAAAGAACAGCTCGCGCGTAACAATGAAAAACCGGGTCCTGAAAGGGCCCGGTTTTTTATGTGCGCGCGGCATGCGCGCACGCTTGGGGGTGAAAGTCCCCTACGGGGGTTGATAGAACCTACTGTTAGCCAAAGGCAAGGGTGTCCGCCGCGAGG
>JAJZVJ010000359.1 GCA_021845705.1 bacterium | reverse complement strand
GAGCGCCGCTGGCTGGACGAGAAGGCCCAGTGGCAGAAGGAAATTTCAAGCCGCGAAGAGACCATACGCTCCCTTAAATCCGCCGCCGAGAGGCTGCGCGAAGTGGCGGACGAATTCCACAAAGTTACCCTGGAAAAGTCCATGACCGAACGCGAAGCCGCCAAGCTCCGCGACGAAGTGGCCCGCGCCGAGCGCGAGAAAGCCTCGATCGAATCCTACATAAAGATGATCCCTGAGAAGGAAAGGGAAATAGCCGACCTCAGGTCGGAGAACGTTTCCCTGCGCGCCCGCGAGGAAATGACCAACGCCTCGGTGCGCGCCCGCGAAGAGGCCGCCCGCCTGGAAGCGGCGCACCGCGACGAGAAATATAATGCCGAGATGGGCCGCCTGCAGGCGGAGCTGGGTTCCATCTCCGACCGCAAGAACGCGGAGAAGAACGAAGCTTTGAAGGCGGTGGAGGCCCGTTACGAGGCCCAGCTGCAGGAAAAAGAGCGGGTCATAGCCGACGTCTCCGGAGAGAAAGTGCGCGCGCTTTCCGAGCTGATGAAGATAAAAGGCTTCGTGTCCCGGGTGCAGGCCATCAACGCCGTGCTGGATAAGGAACGCGGCCAGCTGAAACTGGAGAAAATGCAGCTCGCGCAGAACATGGCCGCCCAGCTAGAGGAACTCAAGCGCCTTAAGACCGAGGGCGACGGGCTGAAGGCCGCGCACGACGCGGAGCTCAGGGCGCAGGCCGAGAATTTCAAGGCCGAGATCAACAGGGTCAAGAACGGGTACGGCGCGGAACTGGCCGGCAAGCACGCCGGAGAGATCGCGGACCTGACCCGCGCCCACCAGGAAGAGCTCTCGAGGATAGCCGCCGAACGGCAGGAAGAGGCCGCGAGGACCGCCGCCTCAAGGCAGGAAGAAGCCGCGCGGCTCGCTTCCGCCCACCAGCTGGACCTGGCCCGCGCGGCCGCCGGGCGCCAGGCCGAGCTTTCCAAGATGGCCTCCGAATACCAGGCCGGGCTCGCCCGCGCCGGCGCCGAACGCCAGGCCGAATTCGACGCCAAGATCTCCCAGATGCGCATCCAGTGCGTGGCTTCAGCCGAAGAAGAGAAGAACGCCGTGAGGCGCAAGCTGGAGACCGAGCACGCCGCGGAACTCCAGGCCGCCAAGGCCGCCGCGTCGGCCGCGACGGATTCAGCGCTGAAGCTGGAGATAGAGAACCGCCGCCTTGCGGCCGCTTCGGACGATTTCGACAGGGCGCTGGCCCTCAGGACCAAAGAATTCGAAGAACGCCTCGCGCGCGCCGGATCGGACGCCCGCCGCTATGAGGAAGTCGCGCGCCGCCAGGAAACGGAAGCCCGCCGGCAGGAGTCCGCGGCCATAGCCGCGAACGCGCAGAAAGCGGAGGCCGAAAAGGCCGCCCGCGAAGCCGCCGACGAGCGCCAGCGCATGGCGGGCGATTATGCCTCCCTGAAAGAAAAATTCCCCGCGCTGGAAGCCCAGAAGGCCGCCGCCGAAGCCGAGGCCGCAAGGCTCGCCGGGAACCTTAAGACCACCGAAGAGAACCTCAGGCTCGAGAGCGAGAACCGCGCGCGTTTTGAATCCGAACTGCTGTTCCTCAAGCAGAAAATACAGCAGATGGAATACCAGGCCCAGGAAAAAGACGGCCTGCTGGACGAGGAGCGCGCGAGCCTCGAGGGCGCGCAGGCTTCCGCCTCGGAGCAGCAGAGCGCGGCCGCGGCCCGGATAGAAGAACTTTCGGCGGAACTGGAACGCTATAAGGCCATGGAATCCTCCCTGGGCGACCGGCTCAAGTGGGCCATAAAGGGCAAAAAAAGCGAATGATCAGGCATTGAAATAGCGAAGCCGGGGCAGGGCCTGTTTTTTGCGCGCGTGGTGTTTTCTGACCGCTGTTGCGCTATTCCCTCATTTCGCTATACTCTGTCCCTTAAAGTATAATTATTCTGATGATAAAGCTCGAAAAACTCAACGGGACCATGGTCGTGGTGAACGCCGAACTTATAGAAAGCGTTGAGGCCGCCCCCGATACCGTGATCAACCTGGCTACCGGCAACCGGTTCCTGGTAAGGAACTCGGTGGAAGACGTCGTCTGCAAGGTCGTGGAGTATAAAAAAAAGGTTTATTCCGAGCGGAAATGCGTTAACCCGCTGGAGGGTTTAGGGAATAAATAACGGTTATAAGGACCAGGGACCGGGGTGACGGGTCCGGGACCCCCGGTCGCTGCTTACACATATGGATATAGCTACCTTAAGCGGGATAATAGTTTTCATGGGCTTCGTCTTCGGGGCCATCTACCTGGGCGAGGGTATCGCCGGGTTCAAGCCTTTCATGAACATGGAGGCCTTCCTGATAGTCATGGGAGGCACTTTCTGCGCGCTGCTGGTTAATTTCCCGCTATCCTCCGTTATCGGCGTGACCAAGGTGCTTAAGAAGGTCCTGACCACCAAAGGCGAGGACACTTCGCGCCTGGTAACCACTTTCGTCTCCCTGTCGCAGAAAGCCAAGAAGGAAGGTTTCCTGGCGCTGGAGTCCGACGCCAAGAGCATCGACAACGATTTCCTGAAGCGCGGCGTACAGCTGGTCATAGACGGCGCCGACCATGAATTCATCCGCAACATGCTCGAGACCGAGATCGACTTCATAAGGGAGCGCCACAAGGCCGGCCGCGAGATCTTCAACGCCCTGGGGACTTACGCGCCTGCCTTCGGCATCATCGGCACGGTCCTCGGCATGATCATGATGCTTTCCTCCATCGACGACGTGGCGCAGGTCCCCCGCCGCATGGCGCTCGCCCTTGCCGCCGCTTTCTACGGCCTGGGCTCCGGCTACTGGCTTTTCATGCCCATGTCGGGCAAACTCAAGCACCGCTCCGAAGAGGAACTTTTTGTGAAGGAGATCATCATCCGCGGCGTGCTCCTGCTCCAGAGCGGGGCCACCCCCAGCGTGGTGGAGGCCAACCTTAAAGCCTACCTCGAACCGGAAAAACGCAAGACCGTGAAAAAAGAAGGCGCGGCGGCCTGAACGGCCCGGCGCGCGGCAGCCCGGTGAATTTTTAAAAGGAACTGAGCTATGCGGGGAAGAGTTAAAGGAATGATCCCGGAGGATGACAAAAGGGTGGCCCCCATGGGGGAGCCCGCGCCCCCGTGGATGGTCAACTACGCCGACCTCATGACCGAGCTGGTCTGCTTCTTCGTTATCCTTTACGCCCTCAGCGCCGCGCTCAACAAGGACATGCAGAAAGCG
>JAJZVJ010000358.1 GCA_021845705.1 bacterium | reverse complement strand
AAACACGGGGGTTAGTGGGTTTAAAAGGGAAGCGCCCCCTAGGGGATTCGAACCGCTGATCTCTGCCTTGAAAGGGCAGCGTCCTAACCGCTAGACGAAGGGGGCGCATGGACCGTATTACTCATAAAAGCCGGCTTTTAAACCGGCTTTTATTTTGTAGAATTACAGTTTAGCAATTGCGGCCGCACGATGTAAAGATAAATTTGCGCCGCGGGGTGATCATGACCGAAACCAACAATACGCAGGGGCCGGAAGATAATACGCGGCCGGCGGAACAGCCCGAAGGCGACCTCCGAGAGGAGCTGGCGCGGGTCCGCAATAAGAACAAAACCCTCAAAGCGGTGTCCGCGGCTTTCCTGGTCCTGTTCATAATAGTTTCCGCCGTAGGCTTTTTCATTTACCGCAAGATCACCGCCACAAAGGCCGCTTTCGAGGAGGCCTTCCAGGGTTTTACGCCTCCGCCGCCGGTGGGCTACCATCCCGAAACAAGGCCCCTGCCTATGGAACAGGGCGTATACAGCTCCACGGACATGCCCGCTTCCTCCCTGGGGCTCATCACGGGGGGGCTGCCGGGTGAGGGCGCCGCCGCCAACTTCGACCCGGCGCAGGGCCAGAAGGTGATCAGCGTAATGAACAAGTACGCGGACAGGCCCATCGTTAAAGAATTCATAGCGGACCTTAAAAAGGATCCGGCTATGGCCGCGGCCTTCGCCGCCAGCAAGGGCACAAATCCCCTGGCCGTTCTCGCTTCGGCGCAGAACGTCAAGGGGCTGGACAAGCTGATGCTGAAATATTCCACCCGCCCCGAGTTCATGAAACTTATGATGGAGCTGATGAACGACCCGGACCTGAAGGCTTTCACCAAGGGGCTGCCGGCCGGAAGGCTTCCCCCGGGCATGCCGCCGGCGGGCCCGGCCCCGTCACCTGCCCCCTCGCGCCTGCAGCCGCGCGCTTCCCAGGCCCCGGCCCCCGTCCCGGACGCGGAGAGCGGCGGCGAGATGGTCCTGGATACTTCGGTCATAAGCGGGACCGCCGAAGAGCCTTCCGTTGCCCATAAGAAGGTTCCGCTGCCGGATTGACAGCGATTAATAATATTAAGTTTAATATACAAATGTGGTTCAAAGCCTTCACGCGTTTCCTTAGGAACGTCACCAAGCCCGTAAGCGTGTTCATCATCCCCCACAACGGCATGCAGTCCGTGCGGTTCAACCTGCCCGTGCTGGCCCTTCTTCTGTTCGGCACGGCCTGGACCGGCATGACCATCTGGGCCGGTTACATAGCCGGCCAGCATTTCGATTATTATGTGACCAAAGCGGATAACAGGATCCTCCGCACCAAAATGGCCTATGTGTCGGAACAGGTGGAGCAGGGCATGGCCTACCTGGAAATGACCAAGCGCACCGACAACCAGCTCCGCAAGGTGCTGGGCATGGACCCGGACGCCCTCCAGAAAGAAGAAGGGGAGGGCGGCCCGCAGGAATCCGACTTGAAGGATTTCCGGCGCATGCTCAACGCCAAGGCTTCGGAGATAAAAGAAACCACGCTGAACAATTCCATAAAGAAAATGCAGGAAGAGTCCCGTAAGCGCCTTTCCAGCTATAACGAGATAACCCTTTACCTTACGGACCGCCACAACAGCGCCCGCGCCACGCCCGCCATCTGGCCCACCGAGGGCCGCGTAACCTCTCCTTTCGGCTACCGCATAGCCCCGCTGCGCAACGCCAGCGATTACCACACCGGCATAGACATAGCCAACGAGGCCGGCACCCCCATCTACGCCACGGCCGACGGGGTGGTAAGGCACGCCGGCTGGGCCAACGGCTACGGCATGTGCGCGGTAATAGACCACGGTTTCGGCTATTCTACCCTTTACGGCCATATGAGCCAGATACTTACCAAAGAAGGCGCCGTGGTAAAGCGCGGCCAGCTTATAGGGCGCATGGGGTCCACGGGCACTTCCACCGGCAACCACCTCCACTACGAGGTCTGGACCGGCGGGCTGCCGCGCGACCCGATGAAGTTCCTGCAGGTGGGCGCCAAACACCCCGCCAATTACACCGGGCTTTTCGACGGTATTTTCGGCGGGATGTAATGGATCGGGACCAATAAAAAGCGGGGTAATTATGACGATGTTCAAAAGCACCAATATAAGTTTTGAAGCCAAGAACGGCGACACGGTCATCGGCAACGAGGCCTATTTCCAGGGCACGCTTACGGCCAAGGGCTCGCTGCGCATAGACGGGCGCGTAGACGGCTCCATAGTGGACGCCAAGATAGTTACCGTGGGCAAATCCGGCAAGGTTAAGGGCGATATTTCGTGCGAGATCTGCTACGTAAGCGGCGAGATCAAAGGCAATATCACGGCGCTGGACCATATAGAGGCGCTGAAAGGTTCGCGCGTGGACGGCGACATCCGCTCGCCGCGGATAATGCTGGAGGAAGGCGCGCTGTTCAACGGCAACTGTTCCATGGATAATAATTCTTCCGGCAAAGCGGCGGAGCGCCAGGCGCAGCCGAAAAATTCAAAAACAGAGGCTAAACAACAATGATCTCCTTCTTCGCAAAATACCGCCGCGCTCTCTTTATAATTTCCGCCGCCATCATTCTGGTCGGCGCCTTCGTGGGCCTTGGCGCCTACGTGTTCTCCGGCTCCTCTTCCGACGCCGTGGCCGAAGTGGGCGGCAAGAAGATCCCCTACCAGCAGTTCCTTACCCAGGTGAACCGGGTAATGGCCAGCGTTAAAGATTCCGGCACCGAGGCCAACGATGTCGTTTCCAAGAGCGTAAAGCAGGAAGTCTTCCGCGAGATGATAATAGAGGAACTGCTCAGCCAGCAGGGGGAAAAGATGGGCATGGTGGTGCCGGACTTCGAGGTGGCGGTAGAGGTCCAGAACACGCCCCAGTTCCGCGAAGGCGGGGCTTTCAGCCCGCGCGCGTATTACCAGGCCATCTACAACGAGTTCCAGATGACGCCGGAGGCCTACGAGGCCTGGCGCAAAAAGGCCCGCCTTGCCACCAAGTTCAAGCAGTTCATCTACACCACCGTTAAGGTGACCCCCGAAGAGGCCAAGGCCTATTACCTCTCCAAGAACAAGAACCTTAATAATTTCGAAAAAGAGCGCGCCAAGTATACCGACGACCTCGCGAAGGACAAATTCGCCAATATCGCCAACTACCTGCTGCGCCAGCTCACCACGCGCGAGGAAGTTAAGAGCTACCTGGAAGTGCGCGAACAGGGCCGGTAAGAACGGTCGGGGA
>JAJZVJ010000357.1 GCA_021845705.1 bacterium | reverse complement strand
CAGTAGACGGTAAGCGGGTTTACGCCCACCAGCAGGATAAAGAACGCCCCGACTATGAAAGACGCGAGGATGGCGGCGAGCGTGACGCCGATATTTATAATGAAGCCTTTGGTAGCCCTTGAAAGTTTCATGGTTATGCCTTGCCGCCCATCATCAGGAGCCCAAGCTGCTCTTCCCCGACCTCCCCGCCGCCGAATACTCCGGCGATCTGGCCGCGGTAGATGACGCCTACGCGGTCCGAGAGGGAAAGTATTTCCGAAAGCTCGGCCGAGATGAGCAGCACCGCGCAGCCGAGGTCCCTGGCCTCTATTATCTTTTTGTGGATGAATTCTATCGCGCCCACGTCCACCCCGCGCGTGGGCTGGGAAACTATGAGCAGCCTCGGACGGCGGGAGAGTTCGCGGGCCACCACTATCTTCTGCTGGTTGCCGCCGGAGAGCGCACCCGCCCGCAGGTCGGTCCTGGGGGGGTAAATGCCGTAGTCGCCGGCCGCTTTCGCGGCGAAGGCTTCCACGGCGGGGAAATCTATGGCCGCGGCCGTAGAGAAGGCCGGTTCGCGGTGCCTGCCCAGGATAAGGTTCTCCGCCACGGAGTAATCCAGGATCAGGCCCTTCTTATGCCTGTCTTCGGGGATATGGGCTATCCCGGAGTCGAACATCTTACGCGGGGAATTGCCGGGAAAATCTATTTCTTTCCCCAGCATCGTCACTGTGCCGGAGACGGGGCGCTTAAGGCCGGTTAAAATTTCTATCAGTTCGGACTGGCCGTTGCCTTCCACACCGGCGATGCCGAAGATCTCGCCTTTTTTTATCTCTAGCGAGAGGCCGTTCAGGGCCGCGTGGCCCTTGGCGGACATGGCCTTCAGGTCCCTGACCGAGAGCGCGGTTTCGCTCTTTTCCAGCTCGGCCCTGGTCCGGAGCGTCCTTTCCACCTGGAACACTACCGGGCGGCCTACCATCAGCTGGGCGAGCGAACTCTCGGTGGCTCCGGCGGTCTCCACCCTCGCTATCGTGGCGCCCTGGCGCATTACGGTCACGGAGCCGGAGATGGCGAGCACTTCTTTCAGTTTGTGGGTGATCAGCACTACGGTCTTGCCCTCGGAGCTGAGCTTCCGTATGATGTCGAAAAAATATGTTATTTCCTGCGGGGTGAGCACCGCGGTGGGCTCGTCCAGAATGAGGATCTCCGCCTTGCGGTACAGTATTTTAAGTATCTCGAGGCGCTGTTCCTCGCCCACGCTCAGGTCCGAGACCAGGGCGTCGGGGTCCAGTATCAGGTTGAACTGCTTTATAAGCCGCTTCGTCTCCTCTTGGGCCCTGGCGTAGTCGAGCGAGACGCCGTTTTTGAGCGGCTCCTCTCCGAGCACGACGTTCTCGGCCACGGTCAGGGTTTTCACCAGCATGAAATGCTGGTGGACCATGCCTATCTTCAGGTCGATGGCGTCTTTAGGGGATCTAAGGGTCACGGCCCGCCCGTCCACCTTGATCTCTCCGGCGTCGGGGCGGTACATGCCGTAGAGTATCTTCATAAGCGTGGACTTGCCGGCGCCGTTCTCGCCGACGAGCGCGTGGATCTCGCCTTTTTTAACTTTAAGCGAGGCGTCCTTGTTGGCGTAAATGGCTCCGAAGCGTTTTGTTATGCCCGACAGCTCTATGGCGAAAGTTTCTTTGGTCCCCATTATTTATTGGTGTTCGGCACTTTGATCTTGCCGGCGATGATGAGCTTTTTCAGCTCTTCCACTTTCTTTATCACTTCGGGCCTGATCAGGTCTTTATTGTTCTTGTCGTAGACATAACCCACGCCGTCCTCGGCCAGGCCGAATTCCTGCATGCCGCCCCTGAACGTCCCGTCCAGGTAGGCCTTGATGGTCTTGTAGACGGAGATGTCCACCATCTTTACCATGGAAGTGAGTATATAGCCGGGGGCTTCGCCGTACTGGTCCGAATCTACGCCGATGGCGTAAATATGTTTCTCCCGGGCGGCTTCGAAGACGCCCAGGCCGGTGGAACCGGAGGCGTGGAAGATCACGTCCGCGCCTTTGCCTATCTGGGAAAGAGCTATTTCCTTTCCTTTTGCGGGGTTCTTGAAGGCTTCACCGGTCACCCCTGCATAGCCTATCAGCACTTTGCATTTCGGGTTGACCTGCAGCGCCCCGGCGCGGTAGCCGGCCTCGAATTTGTGTATCAGCGGTATGTCCATGCCGCCGACGAAGCCGATAACGCCGGTTTTCGTGGTAAGGGCGGCAATGGCGCCCACCAGGTAGCTGCCTTCCTCTTCCTTGAATTTGATCGCCAGCACATTGGGGGGGATGGCCTTGGAAGGGTCGATGGCGTAATCGATGCAGGCGAACTTTTTGGCGGGGAAGTCGCCCGCTACGGTGTTTATATCGTCCGTGAAAAGAAAGCCGGTCCCGAAGATCAGCCCGTAGGGGCCCGAGGCCATCTGCCTTAAAGCTGATTCCTTGTCGGCGCCCTCGCCGGGCTCTATGTAATCTATCGGTATCTTAAAATCTTTCTGGGCCTTCTCGATGCCGTTATAGGCCGAGTCGTTGAAAGACTTGTCTCCGCGGCCTCCTACGTCGAAGACCAGCCCTACGGCCGGTTTTGAGGAGTCGGCCTTTTCACCGGGAGAGCAGGCGCACAGCCCCGCGAAGAACAAGGGAAACAGTAACGCCGGCTTCAGAGAGGCGGTTTTTGTCGGGGCGCAGCACTTTGGCATATAAATAAGAGTTTAAATAATTTGACCGCGAAATACAAACGTCCTTAATAGCCGCCCCTGACCTTGCCGGTGACCGCGGAGAGGGGAAGGAAATACAGTGGCGCGCCGCCGGGGTCCTTCCAGGAGGCCGAGTCGTCGGAATTGTCCCTGTTATCCCCAAGTACGAAGACATGGTCCGGAGGTACGGTCAGCGGGCCCAGGTTGTCCCCGGCTAGGATTTCGTCCGGGCGGGCGTAAAAAGCGTAGCTCTCGAACTGGTGCTCGCCGTTGAGATAGACCTGCTTCATCCTGAGCTCTACCGTGTCCCCGCCCGAGGCTATCACCCTTTTTACGGATTCATGGTCTTCCCCGACCGGGGACTTGAAGGAGATTATCTCGCCGCGGCGCGGCGCGCGGAAGCGGTAGGTGAGCTTATCCAGCACCAGGTGTTCGCCTTTAACCAGCGTGGGAGCCATGGAGTCGCTTGCTATATAGATAGGCTCGGCTATCCAGGCGCGCACCGCGAGCGCGGCGGCAAGGGTGATAGCGATGATCAGGGTCGTGCGGAG
>JAJZVJ010000356.1 GCA_021845705.1 bacterium | reverse complement strand
CCTGCCTCGCGGCCGGGGACGGGGTTTTGCGGACCTTTATCATGGAGTCGGCCAGCGGCGAGGGGCGGCGCTCGCGGGTTTTAGGCGCGGCGTAAAGATACCCGTTTCCCGCTGTAATAAGGAAAAGAGAAGTAAAAAGTATCAGGGTGCGGTTTGCCATATTATTTGCTAGAAGCCCGCTTTAGCGTCTGAAGGGCGCCCGCCAGTTTAACTTTCATATCGGGATCGTCCAGCGCGGCCGCGAGCAACGGCAGCGCGTCGGCATCGCTGAAAACCGAGGACACGTCAATGGCGTCCAGTCTTATCTCCGGACTGGCGGCGCTCATCGCGTCCTGCGCCGTCTTCAGGTCCGCAGGGACTCCGGCCAGCATCAGGCCTTTTTGCGCCGCGATCCTGATCCGGATGTCGCCGGTAGCGGCGGCGAGGGAAAGCAGCTTTTCCTTTACCTTCGGATCCTTTATCCCTCCCAGGGCGGCGACCGCCTTGTACCTGATGGTAGGGTTAGCGTCGTCGGCCAGTTTTAAGAGTTCGGCCTCGGCTTCTCCTTTCGCGGGCGCGCATTTAAGGGCGTCGAGCGCCGCCATGCGTATGCGCGTCACTTTTTCCGCGGCAAGGAGCTTTGCCAGGGGTTCGGCCGCGGCGGGATTGCATATCTTGGAAAGCACCGAGGCGCCTTCGTAGCGTATGGCTTCCTCATCCGAGGCCAGAGCGTCCGTAAACTGCGAAAGTTCCTCGTCATGCCCGAGACGGGCCAGTTCCCGGGCCGCGGCGTCCTTCACGGACCCGTAATTATCGTTCTTGAGCTTATAGAGGAGGTCCGAGGCTTTGTCCCCCTTCATCCAGGCGTACGCTTCTATCGCTTTCTCGCGGATCTTGTTCTGGGAAATTATTTTAAGTTCCACCAGCGGCGAATTGGTCACTGCGACGGGTCCCTGGGCCGGGACGTCGTCTATGATGCCCGTTACTACTTTCATCCCGGCCGGACTGCCGAGCTGCCAGAGCGCCCGCGCGGCCGAGATCCGCACGTATTTATCCCTGTCGGAGAGCATATTCCGGAGCATGCCGGTCGCGGCCTTGTTGCCGGCTTCGCCCAGTATCTCGACGGCAAGGGCTCTTACATCGGAATCGTCGCTCTTGAGCTGGTCCACTACCGCCTGCAGCGCCCTGCGCCCGAGCTGTTTCTTGGCAACGGTCTGGGCCTGCCCGGGAAGGGCAGGCAGAACAAGCAAAATGACCAGAAGCAGGGCTGCCATGAGTTAATTCTAATATTTCCTGTTTGCGGTAAGGTTAAGTTTAAATTACAAAAAAGTTACGGAAACCGCGGGGTTGGCCGCAATTCTTTGGCCTGCTTTCCACCCGCTTACTGCAAAGTAAGTCCCGCCGGTGCGGACTGAAAGCCGGCCTCGAAGCGCGTTAAAACGTGCCCCCTAGAGGATTCGAACCTCTAACCTACTGCTCCGAAGGCAGCCGCTCTATCCAGTTGAGCTAAGGGGGCTATTGTCGCACCCCGCCCGCGCCGCGGCCGGGGCGGTTGTTAAACTACTCGGATTATTATAGAATTTATTTAGCCGCGGTCATAATTGGAGCGGGACCAGGCCGGCGCCGCGCGGGACCTGCGGCCCTGAAGCGTCCGGCTTTCGGCTTAAATCATTCAGAGGTTAAGGAGTTTATCATGGGTGGACATTCTCATTGGGCCGGCATAAAACATAAAAAAGCCATAACCGACGCTAAAAGAGGGAAGGTTTGGACCAAGATCATCAAGGAGATCACCATCGCGGCCCGCGCCGGCGGCGGAAAAGTGGATGAAAACCCCCGCCTCCGCAAAGCCGTGGAAGATTCCAAGGCCGCCAATATGCCCGCCGACAACGTAAAGCGCGCGATAATGCGCGGCACCGGCCAGGAGACCGGCGTAATTTACGAAGAGATCACTTACGAGGCTTACGGCCCCGGCGGCATCGCGATAATAATCAACGTGACCACCGACAACAAGAACCGCGCCGCCAGCGAGATCCGCAAGATACTGGACACCCGCGGCGGCAACATGGGCTCCACCGGGTCCGTCGGCTGGATGTTCGAGCAGAAAGGCTACCTGGCGGTAAAAAAGACCGACGCCAAAGAGGACGAACTGATGTCCCTGGTCCTCGAGATCGGCGCCGAGGATTTCCGGTCCCCGGCCGATTCCGACGTGTACGAGGTGATAACTTCACCGCAGGATTTCGACTCGGTTAAGGCCAAGCTGGACGAGAAAAAGGTCCCCCTCGCTTCGGGCGAGGTCACCATGCTTCCCAAGAACACGGTGGACATCGGAGAGGACAAGGCCGAGACCGTGCTTAAGCTTATGGACGAACTCGAAGACCACGAAGACGTCCAGAAAGTGTTCTCCAACTTCAATATCCCCGACTCCGTGATGGCCAAACTGGAGAAGTAATTGAGAATTCTCGGCATCGACCCCGGACTGGACAGGACCGGCTGGGCCGTACTTTACAAGAACGGCGCCGCCCAGCCCGGGCTTGCGGCGTGCGGGCTTATCCATACCCCCAAGAACACCCGGCTTGAAAAACGGCTGGCCTCTATCTTCGATGAGCTGGCGGCGCTTATCAAGGCCCACTCTCCGGACGAGGCGGCGATCGAGGAAGTGTGCTTCTCCAAAAGGGCCGATACACAGGCCAACACCACCCACGCGAGAGGGGTGATCCTGCTGGCCTGCGAGAAAGGCGGCCTGCCGATAAGTTCGTATAACCCGAAAATGATAAAAAAGACCATCTCGGGGAACGGCGCGGCCGAGAAGAAGCAGATGCAGCGCGTGGTCCAGCTAACCCTGAACCTCCCTTCCATCCCCGAGCCCGACGACGTCGCCGACGCGATGGCCGCCGCGCTGTGCCACCTGCGCCTGGCCCCGCTGGCCTGCGCCATGGCGAGAGCCAAAGCAAAAGCGGGCCTGGCATGATCGCCTACCTGCGCGGACGGATCGTGGCGAAATACGGCGAAAGCGCGGTACTGGAGGCCGGCGGGATAGGCTACGAGGTTTTTTTCTGCGCCCCCTCCCTCGCCGACCTCGGCCCCGACGGCGCGACGGTGGAGATCTTCATCGCGGAATCCATCAGCATGTACGGCGGCACCGCTCTTTACGGCTTCCGCTCGCAGGCCGAAAAGCGCCTTTTCGACCTGCTCCGGGACGCGGTCCCGAATACCGGCGCCAAAAAAGCCATGGACTACCTGGGCAAAGCCGTCAAGTCCATGGAGGACTTTACCGGCGCTGTAGCCGCCGG
>JAJZVJ010000355.1 GCA_021845705.1 bacterium | reverse complement strand
CGCCCGCGGTCAAAACCCCGCCAGGGGCGGGATATTCGGGCGGCCGCGCCGGGAGGCGGGGCCGCTCACCTGGAGGGAAGTTTTCGCCAGGAAGAGGCTTTCAGCTGGTGGCGAAGCGCCAGCCCCCTTTTGGCGGCTTCGGCAGAAGCCGGGTCTAAACCGTCCGAAGCGGCGGATAAGAGTATGCGCTCCGCCTCCGGGGAAGCGGAATAGGAAAGACAGGACATAGCCTCGCTTCGCAGGGGAAGTTCCTTCCCCGCGGCGGCCTTCAGAAGATATTCGTGCCCCTCGGCATGGCCAAGCCTGGAAAGCGCGCAGGCGGCGTACAGCCTGGCGTCCGGGGAGGGATCGGTCGTCAGCGTCTCCAGCATCCGGCCTGAAAAGTCTTCCATGCCGGACATGGAGGAAAGGAAGAAACCGGCCGCCTTAAGTTCCGGTTCGCTTTGCGCCACCAGCCCGGCCGAGATCCCGCGGACCCGCTCCATATATCCCGAAACCGGAAAACCGAGCGCTATGGCGAACCCCGCCTCCAGCGCGGCCTGCCTGCGGACTACGGGCCTCCCCGAGGAGGCGGCGCCGAGGAGGGTCTCGAACCAGGACCGCCTCAGGGCGGGGTCCGTTTCAGAACGGGCCCAGGAGCCGATCAGCCCGGCCGCGGCGCAGCCGACCCTGTCGTCGTGGCTTAAAAGCAGCGGGGGTATGCGCCGCTTGTCGGCGTCCGGCAGGAAACGCAGGGCGGTCATCTTATCCAGCGCATAAAGCACGCCTTCGTAGTTGAAAGAGTTCTCGTCGGTAACCACGTTCCCGCCGTCTCCCGCCGGCACGGCTTTCCCTGACGGGGGATCCTGCATAAAGAAGCACAGCGCCCCGCAGGCCAGGAGCAGCAGCCCCGCGAAAAGCATAAGGCCGGAACTTTTTTGAGGGGCCGGCGCCGCCTTCGCCTGCACGGAGGAAATATCCCTGCCGCAGATCCCGCACTTCGGCCCGGTATCAGGGTTGCCGTATCCGCAGGACGGGCATTCCCTCACAGCGCCTCCGCCAGGCAGACGCCGGAACGCGCGGCGGTAACCCTGCAGTCAAGAAGCCGGCCGGGCTTCAGGGGGCCCGGGAGCTCTATGTTCACGAAGTTGGAGGCCAGCGCCTGCGCCCGCCCGTCCTTATTCTTCAAAACGAGTACTGACGTTTTTTTCCCGAGCATAGAGGCGGCGTAAGCCGCGCGCAGTTCTCCGTCCAGGGCGCGCAGCGCCGCCGAGCGCGCGGAGACCGTTTTTTGAGGAAGGGGTTTTAAAGCGGCCGCTCTCGTACCGGGGCGGGCGGAAAAACTGAAAACGTGGAGGCCGGAAAGGGCGCAGCCGCGCACGAATTCAACCGCGGCGTTAAAGTCTTCCTCCGTTTCCTCAGGGTAGCCGGCTATTATGTCCGCATAGATCCCCACTCCGGGGAAAATGGAGCGGAGCTCTCCAACCTTGGTTCTATAATCGGCCGTGGTATAAAGGCGTCCCATGGCTTTCAGTACCGCATCGGAGCCGGCCTGGAGGGGCAGGTGGAAATAATCGCAGAATTTAGGACCGGCGCCCTTCAGTACACGCAGCAGTTCCGGGGTAAGTTCGCCGGATTCTATCGAGGAGAAACGGAGACGGAAACCGCCTTCTATCGCAAAAAGTCTTTTCATCAGGCCGGCGAGGGAAGCTCCGGTCGTTTTGCAGCGGTAGATCCCCAGCCTCGTCCCGCAAAGGACTATTTCGGCGAAGCCGGAAGCTATGAGCTTCTTTATTTCGTCCGCGGCGGAGTCCAGCGGTTTGGAGCGGAGCTCGCTGCGGGCGAGGTTAACAAGGCAGTAAGCGCACTTAAGGTTGCAGCCATCCTGCACCTTTACGAAGGCCCGGGCCCGGCCGTGGGATTTAGCTACGGAAAAGAAGTCTCCCGGGGTGGCCGGGCCGCCGCAGAAACTGGCGGGAATCTCCTCTTTTTCTTTATTGGTGAAGATGGTCGCGCCGGGGGCGGCGGCGAGTATTTTTCGGGGGTCCAGCGTAGCCAGGCAGCCCGTAACGGCCAAGGCGGCCTTAGGGTTGGCGGCGGCCGTTTTGCGGAGGAAGGCGATGCAGTCGCGGTCGGCCTTTTCGGTAACGGAACAGGTGTTGACCACTACCAGGTCCGCCTCTTCCGGTTCGGCCGCTCCCGTATGCCCGAGCGCGGCGAATTTCTCGCGGAGACTCTCGGTCTCCACCTGGTTCACCCTGCACCCGACAGTCTTAAAATAAATTTTCACTTCTACATTTTAACAATAATGCGCCCCGCGCCTGTAAGAAATCGCGTGGAGAAGAACTCCGCCAAAGAGGATCCCCGCGGGGCGGGTAAGTCGGGGGCCTGGCAGGGTGCTACCCTGCCGCCAAGGCTTGTAAAATGCGTGTATCTTATTTTTTCAGGGCGGTCTGGATGAGCACGCCGGTCTTTTTCATTTCCTTGCGGTAGGACGGGCCGGTGGAGGCCCAGCAGATAGTTTCAACGCGGAAAGGGAGGTCGGCCGCTTTGAACGCGGCCTCAAGTTTCTCAAGACGGGCCGCGGCAAGCGGCTTGTCCGACATGACGACCAGGTCCAGGTAGTGATGGGCCTTGGACGCTCCCCCCGCCCGCGAGCCGTAAACCATGACGTCGAACTCCGGCATATTCCGGGCGAGAATACCTTTAACTTTCTTTAAAAAAAGCGGTTTAAGACCGATCATAAAATACCAGCCGGACGGCGGGTTTACGCTATTTCTTATGCGATTGCTGTATCAGCACGCCAGTTTTTTTTATTTCCCTGCGGAAGACGGTGCCGGTGGCGGCCCAGTCTATGGTCTCGACGCGGAACGGGAAGTCGGCGGCTTTGAACGCGGACTCCAGTTTTTCACGCCGCGCCGCCACAAGCGGCTTTTCGGTTATCACGGCCAGGTCGAGGTAGGATAATTTTTTAGCCGTACCGGTAGCGCGGGAACCGTACACAAGCACGTCGAATTCCGGCACATGCCCGGCCAGGATACCCTTCACTTTCCTCATGAATATCGGTTTCAAGTCTATCATAGCGCCAAGCCTGCCTTTAAACCCCTATATATCTTCTACCAAATGGCCGCCGTTCTGGCAAGCGGAACCTCGGATCCCCTTAGCGGGCCCGACGCGCCAGGCTCGACCGCAGAAGTGTAACATTGGTAACATTAATATCCCAGAAGTTCACGTAATTTTTGAACCTGCGTCGAGAAAGCGCATATTGGACTTTCACCAAAACGGTGAAAAAACAGGCTCA
>JAJZVJ010000354.1 GCA_021845705.1 bacterium | reverse complement strand
CCCGGACGCGGATGCGCCTTGAACAGCAGACGGAACTGAATTTTATGAGAAAAGAAACCACAACCTGTGGGCGGGTATTTTATTGCCTCTTGACTATGGGACCTCTAATGAGTGGATGCTCTGGCGCCAATCCGCCAAATTACAAGGATACTACGATTATAGTTTCGCAGAGAACTTTGCTTTTTGAAAGGGCCATTAGACCTATCCGACCCTGGGCCCGTACACTATGCTCTTCTTACGCCCGTTACGGAGCAATTTGTATGCCAGGGATAGGGGGCGGGTCATTTTAAACAGGTCCTCATAGGAGGATAATTAAAAGCAGGTTCTTCAAATGTCCTAAAGAATGGTAAAAAAAATGCCAAATGTTTTCATTTGAAAATATATATTTTCATATTGGGAGGTTTTTAGCCAGAAACATCCGTGCCTTTAGAGCCCGGATGTTTCATTTTATGACGGCTGCTGGTTAAACGGCGGCTTTTTCTTTGGGGGCGGGGACCGGGCGGCCGAGGGCCTCGAGGGTTTCGCGCACTATCAGGTCGGCCCATTCCTTGCGCAGCTCGGTACAGGGAGCCGGGAGGGTCCGGTGCTCTATCTTAAGGTCGGCCAGCAGGGCGTTAAGGCGGTCGTAGATGTCCGCCTGGAACTCCACGCTCTCGGCGTTGCGTATCCCGTCGTCCATAAGCTGGCCGCACAGCGGCAGCTTGTAGATGACGTCGTAGGGGAACTCGGCGGCGTAGCCCTGCAGGAAATCGCGGATGAACTGGTTCTTGCCGCAGCGGCGCTCCAGGTAGGCCAGGTTGTCGTAGACGCTGCGGTCGCACACCACCACCTGGTAGTTGCGCAGTATGCCGCGCAGTTCCTCGGTGATATGCTGCATCATAATGTACATCTGCGCCGGCAGGGTAGTGGTCTCGTTTATAGGGATGCCCTGCTCGAAGGCGGAGGCGGCTATCTCCGAGAACACCTTCACTTTCAGCCCGCGCTTCTTAAGCTCGGCGGCCACCTCGTAGCAGAGCGTGGTCTTGCCGGTGCCGTGCGTGGAAATAAGCGAGATCTTGTAAGGCCGCTTTTTTGTTGAGGGCATTTTAACTCCAGTCGAAAATTCAGGATCGGATACAGTATCGTACACTTTTTCCCGGCCCGTGGCAAAGGCACGGCGGCCCAGGCCGGCGGGGGCCGAAAGGCCTAAAAACTAAGGGGTATTATTACCGGCCGGAACCGGGCCCGGGGCCCATCCCCCACTGCGCTTAATGTCCGATAATATACGTAAGGCGCAATTGCGGCGCGGTTGTAAAAGGACGAACAATGAAAAAAACGCTTTTTACGGCAATAATACTCGCACTTTCGGGCGGCGCCCATGCCGCCGATATGAACGACCTGGCAGTCAACGCCTCCTACTTAAAAACCTCCGCAGCCGCGCAGACAATAAACCTTACCCCTGACCTGGCGGATTTCCTCCCTATAAAAGACCCCGGCTCCCCCAAATGGTACGGCGCCGATTCCCGCCAGGCGCATATGTTCTTTAACGCTTATATGTACTACAAAGTGCCTTCAACTTATACAGGGCCTGTTTCGCAGATACTTTCGGACTCAGCGCAGAAGCAAAAGATCTCGGAACTTATAGACCTGCAGCTGCAGCATATGTACGGCGCTTTCACCACCCACCCCGGCTTTGTGGACAACCCCGGCATTCCTTCCGGGGATTACAAGGTGAACATTACCGGCGCTGAGAAAGTTCCCAACGAGAATTACGCCAAGGTCTCCTATACTTATGACGATATAGTGGTATTCTCCACCAAGCTGTTCCGCGGCGGCGGCGCCACGCGCATAAACTTCGTGCTGCCCAAAGACCCGGTGACCATATACAAAAAGGGCTTCCCCACCCCCGGTTCGCGCAAGAACCGCTGCACCGACGACCACTATAACAGCGAGGGCGATTTCTGGTACTTCTGGAACCCATACCAGGACGGCTGCCCCATAACCGGCGCGGACCTGGTGTCCGTGCAGACGGACCTCACCCCCATGAACGTAACGCGCAACACCTATCCGGAATACGCCAGGCTTTACGGCGACAACGACAACGGCGACGTGCTGCAGGTAAGCTACCTGGTGGGCGTGGACGAGAATTTCCAGAACGGGGACCTGGGCAAGAAGACCTTCACCGACGCTTTCGCCGGCCTTAAAGCGGCCGGTTTCCAGCCTACCGTGGACGAGCCGCGCCGCAAGCGCCTCTCTTTCCGCTTCGGCAACAAGCGGGCCTCCATAGAGATGCTGCTGCTGGACCCGGATTCAGTTGAATTCGCCAAGCAGGCCGTGCACGGCATGAAAACCGCGGATATCTTCCTTTACGACGGCCATTCCGGCCTGGGCGGTTACCTTAGCCCCGAGCGCCTTGCCGACGACACCGGCACGCCGCTGGCGCTGCCGCAGAACAAATACCAGATCTTCGTTTTCCAGGGCTGTTCCACCTACGCTTACTACAATACCGCGTTCTTCAACCTGAAGCGCTCCGGCACGGACCCCAAGGGGACAAAGAACCTGGACATCATCACCACCGGCATAGGCGCGGCTTTCGACGTGGGCGCCAAGGTGGACGTGGCTTTCCTCACCAGCGTGGCGGCCGGGGCCAGGCCCTCCTGGCAGACCATACTGGACCGCGTGCACGCGGCCGAGGGCGAAGACTCCGCCCTGTCTCACGTTAACGGCGACGAAGACAATCCCAGAACTCCGAATTGACGCGCCCCATAACAAAAAAAGCCGGGCTGCTCGGCCCGGCTTTTTTGTTCCGTTTTTTAAGAGCCGCGCCTGGCGGCGGCCAGTTCTTTTATTATTTGCGGCAGTGCGCGGCGCAGGTATTGGATAAGTATAACGCCTCCGGAACCGGCAAGGGCAAAAGCGTCGTCCACTGGACCGGGGATATTTATAGGCAGCATTTCATAAATAAACACGAGCGCCGGCATAATAAGCCACCTGGCCCCTGTCCGGTAGCGTTTATTAATTACCATGCAGCCTCCCAGCAGCAGGCCCGCACCTATAAAAGCCGGCGCCGAGAACAGACTGACCCCGAAACTGAAAGGCGCAAGCGCAAGCGACCAGAGCAGGGCGAAAACCGGCGGCAGCCCCGCGTCCAGGTAGCTGTAGGAATTAACGAAGAAAAGGCTTACTGCCGCGGCTAGTGTAGTGTCCAACAAATAGATGGACAAGCGTTGCGGAATAAGTTAAGCTGGAGTGGTGCCACAATCTACTCCAGCCCTGCAACTAAAAGAAGCAGACCAACAGCAACTCCACCAGTGGGTGT
>JAJZVJ010000353.1 GCA_021845705.1 bacterium | reverse complement strand
TCCGATCTCTGCCGGCCGCGCTGGGGATAGCGGTCACGGCCGTACCGGTATGCCGCGCTCTTTTCGAGCACGGGAAATTTTTACCGGAGCAGAGCCTGAACACGGCCCGCGCGCTTTTCTGGCTGGCGCTGGGACTTCCGGCATACGGGGTGAACAAAGTCGGGGCCTCCGCCCTTTACGCCATGCGCAGGCAGAAAGCGCCCTTACTGATAATCTCCGGGCAGCTGGTCCTTAACGCCCTGCTGTGCCTGCCCCTTATGCGGTCGATGGGGGCCGGCGGCCTTATGCTCGCCACCTCTATAAGCTCCTGGGCGGCGGCCCTGGCTTTCCTTTTAGCGCTCAGGGCGGAAGCCGGCTTCAGCCCCGGGGCCATACCGCTCTTCAGGCCTTCGCTCGCCGCGGTGATCTGCGCGCTAACCGCGCTGGCTTTACGGGAAGCGCTGGCCGCCTTCGGCCCGCTGCCGGTGACCGCCGCCGCGGTCCCGGCCGCCGTAGCGGTCTATTTCATAATGCTTAAGATCATGAAAGTGGAAGAAAGAAAGCTTATAACCGGCGGCAGGTTTTAAACGGCCCGGACCAAAATGGACCTTTCACATTTACCCGACACCCCCGGAGTATACCTGATGCGCGACGCGGCCGGCGCCGTGCTTTACGTCGGCAAGGCCAAGGACCTGCGCCACCGCGTGGCGCAGTATTTCCGCAAGAACCCCTCCGATACCCGCGGGAAGGTCCCGAACCTCGTGGCCCTCATCCGCAGCATAGACTACATAGCTTCCGCCAGCGAGCGCGAAGCCCTGCTGACCGAGAGGCAGCTCATCCACAGCCTCCAGCCTTTCTTCAACGAAATGTGGAAAGATTCAAAAAGCTACCCCTACCTGGAGCTCACCCGCGAAGATTTTCCCCGCCTGCTGTTCACCCGCCGTCGGACAAGGGACGGGGGAAGGTACTTCGGGCCCTACCCCAAAGTAGAGCCGCTGAAAAAACTCACGGCCTATCTCTGGCGCATCAAGTTCATAAACCTGCGCCGCTGCCGCTGGGAATTCTCCCTGGACAAGCCGCTGGAAGAAAAGAAGATAAAGGCCTGTCTTTATTTCCATACCGGCCAGTGCACCGCGCCCTGCGCCGGCAAAATATCCAAAGCCGCTTACGGCGGCCTTGCCGGCCGCGTGGCCGATTTCCTCAAAGGGGATTTTGAGAAGCTGCGCCTGGCTTTCAGCGCGCGCATGCGGCGCGCGGCGGCAAAGCTGGCCTACGAGGAGGCGGGGATGTACCGCGACTTCCTTAACGCCTTCTCCCACATGGAGGAACGCGTGCTGGTGCACAAGCTCGGCGCGGATTTCCTGGAGCAGGCCACCGGCCGCACCGGGGCCGTTACCGCCCTTAAAGCGGCGCTGGGACTAACCCGTCCTCCGGCCCACATTGAAGCCTTCGATACGTCCAGCCTTTTCGGGAAATACGCCGTGGGCTCCTCGGTCTGCTTTATAAACGGCGAAAAGAACACGGCGCACTACCGCAAATACCGCATTCATTTCGAGAATACCCCCGAAGGCGGGAACGATTTCGCCATGATGGGCGAGATAGTCTCCAGGCGGCTCATGCAGATAAAGAAGCAGGCGGACCCGCCGCCGGACCTGCTGCTGATAGACGGCGGCCCCGGCCAGCTGGCGGCGGCCATGAAGTCGCTCCGTGCCGCGGGGCTGAAGATCCCTGTCATCGGCCTGGCGAAGCGTCTGGAGGAAGTGTTCATGCCGGGCCGCGCCCTCCCCCTGCTGCTTGACCGGGCCCATCCGGGACTGCGCCTGCTTCAGGCTCTGCGCGACGAGGCCCACCGTTTCGGGGTGACTTACCACAGAAAACTGCGCGGGAAAGCGGAACTCGGGGAGGATGAATGACAAAAGAACAGGTTCTGTTAAAGATGAGGTCGCATACGCCTTTCCGGCAGGCGGTGTGGAAGGCCTGCATGGCCATCCCGGCGGGCCAGACCCGCAGCTATAAGTGGATAGCGGAACAGATAGGCAGGCCCGGCGCGGTACGGGCCGTAGGCTCGGCCCTGGGGAAGAACCCTTTCGCTCCCATCGTGCCCTGCCACAGGGTCATAAGATCCGACGGCAACCCCGGCGGTTTCTCGGCCCCGGGCGGCGTCAAAGCCAAATTAAAACTCCTGAAAAAGGAAAAAGCCCGGCTGCCCGGGCTTCTCCGCCAAGCTTAAATATTTTACCCGACCATCTCTCCCAGGCTGAACATGGGCATGAACATCGCTATGACGATGGTTCCCACCACCACGCCCAGCACTATTATGATGATCGGCTCTATCATCGAGGTCAGGCCTTTCACGGCGGTATCCACTTCCTGGTCGTAGAAGTCGGCTATCCGGTTCAGCATGTTGTCCAGGCCGCCGGTCTCCTCTCCCACGCTTATCATCTGTATGACCATCGGCGGAAAGATATTGGCTTTTTTCAGCGGGTCCGAGATGCGCCCGCCTTCCTTGATGGAGTCCCGGCTGTTATTGATGGCCCGCTCTATGACCTTGTTGCCGGCGGTCTTCGCCACCGTCTCCAGGCCCTGCAGTATGGGTACGCCGGATTTGATGAGGGTGCCCAGCGTGCGGGTGAACTTGGCTATGGCCACCTTCTTCAGCAGAATTCCGAAAATAGGGAGTTTAAGGGAAATGTCGTCTATCTTCTCCTGGCCTTTCTCGGTCTTCGCCCACTTTTTGAACAGCCACACCGCGCCGCCTATGAACGGCAGCATGTAAAGCAGTTTGGCGCGCAGAAAATCCGAGATGCCTATTATAACACGGGTAAGGAAAGGCAGTTCGTGGCCGAAGCTGCTGAAAATATCCTTGAAGATAGGGATGACGAAAACTACCAGGAAGATGGTTATCAGGCCGGCCGCGCTGAAGACCACCGTAGGGTACATCAGCGCGCTCTTAACTTTCGCTTTCAGCGCTTCGGATGATTCCAGGAAGCCTGAAAGACGTTCGAGTATGGTATCCAGGATACCGCCCACCTCGCCCGCCTTTATCATGGCCACGTAAAGCTCGGTAAAAGCCTGCGGGTGCTTCTTCATGGCATCGGCGATGGAGAGACCCGCCTCGATGTCGGTGCGCAGACCGCCGACCACGAATTTAAAAGCCGGGTTTTCGGCCTGGGCCTCAAGAATATTAAGGCCCTGGACTATAGGCACGCCCGCGGACACCAGCGTTGAAAGCTGGCGCGAGAACATGACCACGTCCTTACTGTCGACTTTGCCTTTTTTCCCCTTCTTGGCCGCGGAAACCTTTATCTCCATCACGGACAGCTTCTGCTCGCGCAGGCGGG
>JAJZVJ010000352.1 GCA_021845705.1 bacterium | reverse complement strand
CTAGTCCCAGGCTGCCTTCCTCTATCTCCTTTTTCAGTTCCTCTTCCACTTTCTTGGTGGCCTGCATCTCTTTTACTTTTTCCGCAGCGGCCTTAACGCCCAGCTCTTTCTGCAGCGTGGCGATAGCGCTTTCATAGTCGGATTTCTTCATGTTGAAGGAGAAGACGTAAAGCGCCAGGAAAAGGATGACCAGGCAGGACATAAGGTCCGCGTAGGGCACCATCCAAAGCTGGGTGTTGTTCTTAATGTCGCTCATTTGCGTGAAACTATTATCTCTATCCTGCGGTTGCGGGCCCGGCCTTCGGCGGTGGAATTGGAGGCCACCGGGCGGTTCTCGCCGTAGGCCGCGGCGATCATGCGCTCCTGGGGCACGGAGTATTTTTCGGCCAGCAGGGCCACCACCGCGTCCGCCCTGGCGGCGGAAAGTTCCCAGTTGGTGGCGTAGCCGCCCGACTTTATGGGGACATTATCCGTGTGTCCCTCCACTATTATGTCGTTGGGAAGCTTATTAAGGACCTGCGCCACCGGGCCCAATATTTCGGAAGAGGCGCGGCCCAGTTTGGCGCTGCCCGAAGGAAAGAGCACGGGCGCGGCGATATTTATCTTTATCTGCTTGTCGGTTATCTGCACTTCGGCCAGGTCTTTCATGCCGGCCTTGTAAAGTTCCTCGTCCAGTTTTTTCGCTATATCCTCTTCCTCGAATTTCTTGACCACTTCCTCGGCTTTCTTTTCCTTCATCTCCTGCGCTTTCTCCTTGTCGAAGCCGTTCATGAACATGGCCTTGGCTTCCGTCTGCGGCTGTATGTTGAAGACGTAGAGGATGAGGAAGAAAAGCATCAGGTTGGTCATGATGTCGGACAGCACGACCAGCCAGAGGGGGTTCTCCTTCACCTTATGCTTTGAATAGCGCTCTATGAAGAACTTCATTCTGGGCGTCCGTTAAGCATAGCTCCTGATACGGCGCCTACGCACGTGTTGCCACGGCTTTAGCCTTGCGCCTGAGGGCCAGCGAAAGATAGCCTTCAAGCTTTTTGGCCACCAGCCAGGGGACGTCGCCCTCGTAGATGGAGAGCACGCCCTTGGCGATGATCTCCCGCGTCAGGATGTCCTCGTCCGAATGGTAGCCGAGTTTGCTCGCGATGGGCAGGAAGATGAAGTTGGCGGAGAAGATGCCGTAGAACGACGCCGTCATGGCTATGGCCATGGAGGAGCCCATCATCTGCGGGTTCTGGATGTTGCGGAGCACCTGCACGACGCCGATCAGCGTGCCCAGCAGCCCGAAGATGGGGGCAAAGGTGCCGGCCGAGTTGAAGACGTTGGTCTGCTGCTGGTGGCGCAGGCGGGTGGTGTTGATGTCGTTCTCCATCCGCTCGCGCAGGATATGGATGTCCACGCCGTCTATCATCATCTGGCAGGCGTCGGTCATGAAAGGGTGCGGGAGCCTGCGGAGTTCCGCAGCGAGGGACTCTATCCCGTTCTTTTTGCCTATCTCGGCGAGGGCGATCAGGGATTTAATGACCTCCGCTATGGGCGGGCGCTTGGGGGGGAAGAGGACCATCATGAAGGAAGACTTGGTCCACTTCAGAGAGGCCCAGGGGTAGGCTATCATCACGGAACCCATCGTTCCGCCGAAGATAAGTACTATGGCTTCCCAGTTGAGCAGGAATCTCAGCATGCCGCCGGCGGACAGCACGAAGACAATGACGCCTGCGCCTATTATGCCGCCGAAAAAAGTCATCAGGTCCATTTTGTTTTACCTCTCCGTGAAAGTCAGGGTTTTGGGGCCGCGGGCGAAGCCGGGGCGGGTTTCGCCTCCGGCGAAGCGGCGGGCGCCGCCGTATGCGCGGCCGCCGCGGGCTTCGCGCCCGGCGCTGGCGCCGCGGCCGTATTTTGCCCCGCCGGGTGCTTTATCCCGGCCGCGGCGGGCGCGTGGTGGGCGGCGTGCGGGTTAAGCGTGATAAAGCCTTCCTTTATCATCTGACGCATGGTTTCCACGACCTTCGCGCGCTCGGCCTTGTAAGCTTCGGCGGGGAGGTCGCGGGTCAGGTCCAGTTCCTGTTTGAAGCGCTCCTGCATGCCGCCCGCCAGCTTGGAAAGGAAAATAGCGGCGTACGGGGACCCTTTCAGCGCGGCGGCCAGCACGCGCATGGGAAGCCTGCGGGCGAGGGCCTGCGCGTGAGCCGGCTCTATGGCCTGTATATTGGCCAGCCGTACTATGGAGGAAGTCAGTTTTTTCGCCATGGCGGGGTCCAGCCTGCCGACGGCCGCCATCGCCTTGTCCTGCACGGCCTCGCCGAGGCCGCTTATTATATTCAGCGCCTTATCCTCGCCGCCCACTACGTAATCGAGGGAGGAAAGTATTTCCGCCTCGAGCGCGCGGACGCGCGCTTCGGGCATGAGGGTTATCCTGGGCAGGGCGGCCATGGCTTCGGCGCTTTTCGGGTACAGCGCCTCAGCCAGTTTCGCGGCGAAGTCTTCCGGCGCGTAGCTGAGCACGATGGTGAGGTCCTCCACCGGACGGGTCCTCATTATGAAGGTCAGGCTGGCAAGGTGGGCGGGGCTCAGGAACCAGAACGGGGGCTTCCTGCCCTCTATTTCCTGCGGGGCGCGCGTTTCCGCCGCGGCCTGCGCGGCGGGGGTTTTTACTTCGGCCTCGGCGCGGTCGGCGTGTGCGGTCCCGGCCGCCGCCGCTGCGCTGCCGGCGCTGAAAGCTTCCACGAAAGCCCGCGCGCTTTTTGTGAGGGGGGAGAGGAAAACGGTGAACAGCACTACCGCCAGCGTTCCCGCGATCAGGATCCAGATAAGGCTCCAAAGGTTGGGAGGGCTGAGCAGGGCCGCCAGGGTGACGGGCTGGGTCTTCCGGAAATCCATCTTCTCGACGGACACCAGGTCCTCCCTTTCTGGCGGGAGCCCCAGGAGGCCGGCGGTAAGTTTTTTAGCCAGCTGCGCGTCGGCTTCGCTGACGGACTTATCCATTATCAGGCTCGCGGAGATCTTTTTTACCATCGTCAGGCTGCTGGAGAGGGAGGGCTGGCCCATCTTTTCCATTTGCGGCACGCCGGGCATTATCTCGGAGGATCTTTTGTCTTTCTCCTGCATTTCGGCCGAAATTATTACTATTATGTCCTCGGTGCCGAGGGCCTCGGAGAGGACCATGCGTACCCGCTTTTCCAGGGAATTCTCGAGCGCCAGCTTAGCCTCAAGCGAAGACCTGCTGCCGTCCTGCGCGCGCAGCAAGGTTCCCGCTGTAAGGGCCTGCAGGGCCATAACGGTAATCATAAATATGCGTCTGATCATGTAACTGTGTCCTACGCCCGCTGTATAAAATGC
>JAJZVJ010000351.1 GCA_021845705.1 bacterium | reverse complement strand
TCTTCGGGCCCGGCCACCCGGAGCTGCCGGCGGCTTACGCGCTTACGGGGCAGCCTGTCATAATCCCCGGGGATATGGGCCGCTGTTCCTACCTGCTTGCCGGCGCGGCCGGGGCGATGGCGGCTACTTTCGGGTCGGCCTGCCACGGCGCGGGCCGCCTGATGAGCCGCGGCGAAGCCAGGCGGCTGGCGCGCGGCCGCAGGATAGCCGATGAGCTCGCCGCAAAAGGCGTGTGGGTGCGCTCCTCGGGGCTGGAAACCCTGGCCGAGGAAATGCCGGAGGCCTACAAAAACGTAGAGGCGGTCGTGAACGTTGTGACGGGGGCGGGCCTGGCCCGCAAAGTGGCGAAATTCAAACCCCTTATAGTGATAAAGGGATAGCTTCCCTGTCCTGCGCCCTGACCAGCAGGGTCACCCAGTAAGCCCCGGTCAGCGCAAGCGCGAGGCCTATCATCTGGTAGGCCCTTATTTTTTCTATACCGAGGGCGGCCGAAAGCAGCGCCGTCAGCACCGGGTAGGAAAGAACTATGGCCGTGGCTTTTGAAAGGTCCATGTTCAGGATGGCTTTGTACCAGAGGACATTGTTAAGCGCCGTCAGTACCAGCCCCCAGGCCAGCACTATGCCGAGCAGCGCGAAGCTGGGCGTGAAAGACGCCACCGGCATTACGAAGCCCAGCGCGAAGACCGGCAGTATCCCAAGGGTAGCGAACAGCGTGCGCGCGCTGGCCACGAAAACATGGGACAGGTCTTTAGGCAGTTTCTTGCTGAAAAGGTGCGATACCTGGTAGCACAGCGGGACCGCCAGTACTATAAGGTCGCCCGTCCAGCGCAGGGTAAACCTTTCCTTGAAAGCTATGAGCATGGTCCCGGCAAGCACCAGCCCGGTGCCGAGAAGCTGGCTGAGGGAAATTTTTTCCCTCAGGAACAGCCGTGACAGTATTATGGTGTAGACCGCCTCCACCTGACCCAGGATAGCGGCGTTAGCCGGGGTGGTATATTTAAGCGCCATCACCAGCGCCGCTATGGGCAGCGCGCTCCCGAAAAACCCCACCGCAAAAAGCCGCGGCCAAAGGTCACGCCTGAAATAAACCGGGAAAATATTATTTTTTACCGCCCAGGGCAGAAAACAGGCAAAGCCGAGCGCCGAGCCGGCCAGCGCGAAAAGCGGCGGCGAGATCCGGCCGGCCGCGAAGAAACCGAGTATGGGCATGAAGGAATTTATACAGACGGTCAGCCAGATAGCGCCAAGCGGCGTAATGTTCATCGGCTAAATTATATAATTTGTTCTGGCAAAGCTCTTTGGGGCCGGCCATGGGATTACCCTTCCGCCGCGCAGGAAACCCTTGCGTGGTTTCCCCCCGCCTGGGGGAATTATGGCGGGGCCCCCCATCCGCAAGGCGGCTGCAGGGTAACCCCATGTCCGTCTTTCGTATCAGCGGGATCGGAAGTTACCGTGAACATGACACAGCGCACTTAAAATGAAAACATACCACTTCTTCCCGGTCTTCCTCATGCTGGTCGCGGGCTACGTCGGCATGCATTATTACGCCGCCCGGTGGCTGGCCAGGGCCTTCTCCCTCTCCCCCTCCGCCGCCGTCTGGCTGCGCTTCGCGCTGCTCGCCGCCGCCTTCACCTCTCCTTTCACCATGTTCCTAAGGAGGCACTACCAGGGCCCTGCGCTGGAACCGCTGTACGCGGCCGCGTACGCCTGGATGGGCATAATACTAATAACCGGCTTCGTCTTTTTCTGTTCTGACATTGCGGCTTTCGCCCTTCGCCGTTTCGGGGCGGCCGGGGCGCTTGCGCAGTTGCCGCGCATAACCCTGGCCTCTCTCTTCCTTATACTGGCCTGGGCGCTTTACGGCGGGCTCAGGACCCCCGACCTGAAAGAAATGACAATATCCATTAAGGACCTTCCCCCCGCGCTGGACGGCTTAAAAATAGCCCAGATCTCGGATATGCACGTGGACTCAGCCCTTAAACTCCGCCAGTTCTCACGGATAGTTGAAAAAATAAATGCCTCCGGCCCCGACCTTGTGCTGGTCACCGGGGACCTGATAGACCCCGGCATAAAATGCGATAACGGCATGAAGGACATCGCCGGGAAGATCAAGAGCCGCCTGGGACTTTACGGCGCGCTCGGCAACCACGAATATTATTACGGCCTTGAGAAAGCCGAGGACTGCTACAAGGCTTTCGGCATAACCCTGCTTAAAAACAGTTCGCTGGACCTTAAAGACCTGCGGCTTATCGGCCTGGGCGATATACATACGGAGCACCTCACGGAAGCGGACGTCTCGGGCATACTTAAGAAGGCCGGAGACCATAAATTCACCATCCTGATGTCCCACCAGCCGGTCTTCTACAAGACCATAGCCGCCGCCGGGGACTACCTGGTGCTCTCCGGCCACACCCACCGCGGCCAGATCTTTCCCTTCAGCCTCTTTACCCGGCTTTTTTATCCATATTTCTACGGCCTTTACCGCATAAACAACAGCGCGTTCTACGTCACCTCCGGCTGCGGGACCTGGGGCCCCCCCCTGCGCTGGCTCGCCCCCGCCGAGATCCCGATAATAACCCTGAGAGCCGGTAAATAGCTCTACTTTGCCTAATGGCCGGATACCCTTGCGCCGGGTATCCTGCGGGTAGGTCTTGCGAACCCTGGAAGATGGAAACCGTTGCGCGGTTTCCCCCCGCCTTGGGAATTTATGGCGGGGCCCCCCCTTCCCCAAAGGGTTCGCAAGACCTACCCGCCGGACACCGTAGTCTTCCCACCCCGCGGCGCATTATTTTGTAGAATTAAAGTCTGCTGAAAAAGCCCCCTCGGGAATATTTTGAGGCGATTTCGAGCCGAGGCAAGGCGCGAAGAGCGAGCAGGCCCTACGGGCCTGTAAGCGATGAGCAACGAAGCCGCAGGCCGAAAGCGGCCAAAAGAAACCGAAAAGAGCTTTTTCAGCAGACTGTTAATATATCGGGGAGCTTGGTAGTTACCAGGCTGAGAGTTCCGGTGTTGCCGGAAGACCCCTAAAACTTGATCCGGGTAATACCGGCGGAGGGAAAATGAAAGGGTCCACATGTCTGTTGCCGACTGCGCTAGCGCAGCCGGTTTTTTATCGTCATTTTTCCTTCAAAAAAGGAAAAGATGACACAACTGGAATCAGCCCGGAACGGCGTATTAACGCCTGAGATAGTGAAAGCCGCCGCCCGCGAAAAGGCTGAATCCGGCCTGCTGCTTAAAGAAACGGCCGCCGGCCGCGCCGTCGTGCCCGCCAACATAAACCATAAGAACCTTTTCCCCGCAGCTATAGGGAAAGCCTTCAACTGCAAAATAAACGTAAACCTCGGGAC
>JAJZVJ010000011.1 GCA_021845705.1 bacterium | reverse complement strand
CTTTAATACTTAAGCCAGGCGGGAAAGCTGCAAGCCGCGACCGCGAACGCCGGCGCCCTCACTCCCACCCTGGGGCCGGAACTGACGGCCGCAGATCTATCCAGCGGGTATACCGTAAGGCCGTGGTATTCCGGAGCACTCAAGACCCATGTCCTGGAACTGGATTATTCAGATCCGGCCTCCGCCAAGCCGAGAGGCCGCTTAAAGGCATTTGTCGATTTTAAAACCGTGGTGGAAGATTTTGCAGGCATGAAGATCGGTCATGGGGGTTTTTTTATTATTACCTCCCGGAACGGGCAAATCCTTTATAACTCGGAGAGTAAGACTCACGGGCTGAACTTTCCCCCCGGCAGTTCCGACCCCGGGATGGAACGCCTTATAAAGACCGGGGAAGGGACGGGGCTGGGACTCCTGAACGGAACACGCTCTTACGCCGAGGTAATAACCCTGCCGCAATTCGGCTGGAGAATAACCGCGGCCATCCCGGAACAAGAAGATGCCTCCCCGCTGGGTGACGTAAAGCGCGGCATCCTGCTTATTTCCCTTCTTATTGGCGCCGTCAGCATCTTCGCGGGCTTGATAGCCGCGAACGTGCTGATAACCCGGCCTATGAGCCGGCTTACCAAAGCCGTGCGCGACATCTCGGAAAGCCGGGATCTGGAGGCCCGGGTACCTGTACAGAACAATGACGAAATAGGCACCGTGGCGCGCGCTTTCAACGCCATGCTTGCCGAACTTTCAGAATTTCACAAAAAAAGCCTGGGCCAGACCCAGGAAGAACTGAGCTCGGCGCAAGCGCAGCTCCGCCAGGCCCAGAAGATGGAGCTGGTGGGCCGCCTGGCCGGCGGGGTGGCGCACGATTTCAATAACCTGCTTACGGTCATCCTTGCCAACTGCACTTTCCTGCTTAACGACCTCCCGGAAGGCGACCCGCGCCGCGAAGACGTTAAAGGGATAAGGGGCGCCGGAGAACGCGCGGTTACGCTTACGCGCCAGCTGCTGGCCTTCAGCCGCAAGCAGATCCTGCAGCCCAGGCTGATAGACCTGAACGCGAGCCTAACCGATACCCAGAAGATCATTAAAAGGCTTATCGGCGAAAACATTCAGGTAAAAACCACGCTGGACCCCGCCCTCCCACGCGTGAAAGCCGATCCCGGGCAGATAGAGCAGATAATAATGAACCTGTCCGTGAACGCGCGCGACGCCATGCCCGGCGGCGGAACCCTTCATTTTGCCACCGCCACCCTGCAAATCCTGCCCGGCGCGCGGCTTGAGCATGCCCCCGTGGGGCTGCCCCCGGGGAAATATACTGCCCTTACCGTAGCGGATACCGGCACAGGCATGAACGAGAACACGCTTGCGCACCTTTTTGAACCCTTCTTTACCACCAAAGAGGAAGGCAAAGGCACCGGGCTGGGCCTCGCTATGGTTTACGGCATCATTAAACAGAGCGGCGGCTTCATAGACGTTAAAAGCACGCCGGGCAGCGGCGCCGTGTTTACGATCTACCTGCCGGCCGCCGCGGCCGCCGCGGCCGCCGCGCCGGCGGAAACAGAAAAGGCCGCGGTCCCGGCCGCCGCTTCAACGGCCGCGGGCACGATACTCCTTGTAGAGGACGACGAGGACCTGATAAGAATGACCGCGAGGATACTTAAAGGGGCCGGCTTCGCGGTTATGGAGGCCGCCACGGCCGCCGCGGCGCTCAACTGCCTGGATAAAGATTTCAGGCTGCTGCTGACGGACGTGACCCTGCCGGACATCTCCGGGGTGGACCTGGCGGCGCAGGTAGTTAAAGCCAGGCCCGGAACGCCCGTAATTTTCACCTCCGGCTATTCCGAGAGCGAAGAACTCCGCGGAATATTGTCCAGCCCGGAAAACAATTTTATCCAGAAGCCCTTCAGCAACGAAGCGCTGCTGCGCAAAATCCAGGAAGTTCTGGGGCGTGCCGCGGCGCCTAAAAAGCAGTAACAAACTTCTTTGATTAACTACGGCTTGTTAATTTAGTTCCGCCGGGCTGATTTATTATATAGTCGGGCGAAGATAATGCCTCCGGTCAGCCCGTGGAAAAAGTCCGGACCTGGCCTATAAAACTTCCGGGAGGCGTAATCGTATAGCCGCGGGACAGTTCCCTGCCCCCCTTTTTAACCGTCCCGCCGCACTATATAAAACATAAAAGACCCTGCAGGGTCACTCAGGGTCATGTGCGCAACCGCAGCCGCAACCGCCGCTGAAGTCTTCCCGGCCCGCGGCGCGGATGGTCTCAACGCCTTCCCGGCCTATCAAAAAAGCAATGACCAGGGCTGAAACAGAATCCCCCCACCAAAGCGACGGACTCAAAGCGTAGAACGCGCTGCCGGCCAGCAGGACCACGGAGAGTTTTATACAGGCCAGGGAACAGTCCGCGTCTTTTTCCACGGTCGCGCTGTTAAGCGCGCGGGCGACATTCTTCTTAGCCGACCAGAGATAGAACATGAAACTCAGGCTTAGAAGCGAAATAATTACGCCCGGGATGGTCGTGCCGGGGCCGGCGTGCTGAAATAATCTGAATCCCGAGCCCGCTATTGTGCCGGCGCTAAGCAGTACAAAAAGCCAGCCGATAATTCTTGTTGAGACCCGTTCACTGGATATGGAGATACGGGCCGACAGCCCCGCTTCACCTTTAAACCGCCATAAGACAGCCACGGCCGACGCGACCTCTATAAAACTGTCCGCGCCGAACCCCATCAAGGCGACCGAATCCTTTTCCAGGCCGAAATACAAAGAGGCAATTCCTTCAAGAATATTGTAGCCGATGGTAAACCAGGAAAGCCGGATGGCTATTTTCTGTAAAGCCCTGTTATCAACCGTTATTTTCAATCCCTCATTCATAAAATAGCTCTTCGGTATTCTACTAAATAGCCGCAACTATCTTAAAAATATAAAAGCCCCTTTTTACAGGGGCCTTAAATTTTTCTCCCCGAGCCTGGGTAGAATCCGAACTTTTTTCTCATTCCCCATCATTATCGGGATAAACCAAGCCGCGGGCAACGCACTGGCATTGTTTTGCCTCTGGCAAAGGAATGGCTCCCGTTGGCAGAACTGCCCAAGCCAGAAAAGAAGCCGTCACTAGACGCAGTTTTGGCGGGGTTGGGGCCTATCAATACGCTTGGGCAGAGGATACGATACTTCCGAATCAAGAATTTACTTAACCAAAAGGGTTTGGCTAAAAGTATAGGGGTAGGTACATCGGCCGTATGCCAATGGGAAGGGGACCGAACATCACCAAGGGCAAATCATTTGAAAAATCTTTTAGGGTATTGAAAGTTTCTCCTGACCCTGCTCCTCTGATCTAACCCTCCTGTAATTCCGCCCCCCATCGGTGACCTTCCGCCGTTGCACCTATAGGAAACATCGACGCGTGCATCATCAGTTTCCCGCGCCTTTTCCCATTTAAGATTTTATGGATTACTGGCCTCAGGTACGATGACGGTCGCTATAGCCGCCCCGTCGCAGGCGTAAGAAAAGACGGCATTGGTCGCAGCAGGCACGGCCGGCACCGTCCAGTAGAAACCGAAGGCCGTCCCGGTCGGGAGGACACGCGAGTTCACGGGCGTAGGGATATTGTCGACAAGACCTCCGACAGAACTGACCGCCTTTACTTTCCAATAATCCAGGCCGCCCGCCGGCGGACGGCAGAAATACATGCTCCGCGCCCTGGCGCCGGCCGGGAGCCTGAAATGGAAAGCGCCGTCGGCGCCGCGTTCCGGCGCGGCGTCCGACCACTCTCCCGACGCCGCGCGCACAGCTATTTTAAGCGTACCGCCCTTCACCCAGGCGCGGTTGCCTCCAGGCACGGCCTTTTCCTCGAAGAGCGTGGTCTTGGGGTCGAAACGCGCCGCGCAGGCCAGCACCGCGGGGTTCTCGGAAGGGTCCAGGAGCTCCTGGCTGAAGCCGGCCGTGCCCTCGTTCCAGAAATAAACCGCGGCGCCTTCTTGCTCCGGACCCGACAAGTAAGTCTCTCCGGTTTTAACCTCGTGCAGAGCGAAGCCGTCATTCACCTGCCCAAGCTTATGCGGCGCGGAATCGCCCACGGAATAGCTGCACCCCTTTTTCTGGAACACCAGCGTCTCGCGCGGGCCGGTGTCCGCCCCGCCCACTCTGGAGCGAACGTCGACCAGATGGTACGAAGTCCCATCGGAAACGAGGGCGAGCACAACGGCAGCCTTACCATTATGCCCGGCCAGCACCACGTCTTCCGCGCCGTCCCCGTTGAAATCGGCCCGGACGGCATAGGGAAAGGAACCGGCGGAGTACGGATACCCGGCCAGCGCCGCCTCCGGATAGTCTGCATTGCGCCAAAGCCGAAGCGCCGGCAGACGTTCCTGCAGTATCGCCGTGAACCCTGGCGGCAGCGGGATGTCCCGTACCGTGACCGTTGCAGCCGGAGCGGCATAGGCGGAACTGACGGCCTTCGCTACCGCATCTGGCCTTACATTCGGCGCGGCCGCTCCGTCCAGACACAGCAAACGCGCGATAAGATCTGCGAAAAGTATCTTTTTCATATCCTGACCCTCTAATCTAGCCCGCATTAAATTGCGCTTTCGTCACCCCCCTCCTAATCCCCCTCCATGTCTCCCAGGTTATCCTTCAACACTTCTGCAGGGACACGGTAGCTGTCGTTTGGCAGCACTTTGACTTCGCCGGTAACAGTATCCACTTTATAGCCTTGGAACACCTGCTGATCGCCATAGGTATCGCCTATACCGCGGGTGATCAGGATACCGTCCGAGTTGACCCCGAGACATTCCCCCCTGTAGTCCCTGCCGCGCCGGCTGGGGAAAAAGCCTAAAGTTATAACCCGCTCCGGTGCGTTCCGCGGAACGAGGAAACAGCCGAACTGGTCCACCGCCAGCTCCTTCTCTATCCATGACATGGATTCTTTCCCAATATAGTCGTCCGGCAGTTTTGAAAGCTGCATCTCGGCGCAGAAGCAGAAGCAGGCCTCCTTGCCGCTGCCTTTCGGAAGCTCCACCATCAACGGCCTGGAAGCGGTAGTGAATTCCTGAACAGTAGAAAAAGCTTTGTTAAAAGGCTTTTTTACCAAGTCCTCCGCCAGCAAACTGACCCGGCCGGGCGGTATATGCCCCTTTTTATCGACAGCGGGCTCCAGCAGCACCCACTCCCTCTTCCCCGGGAAGAACGCCACCAGCGTCCCGGAAGATCTGAGAATAACGCCCCCGGGGACCTGCCCGAAAGAAGCCGCCCCATATTCGATACCGCGCAAAAAGGCTATATCGAACGAGGATACTATGTGCCAGTTATGGTCCTGGACATTCCAGAACGCAAGACCAAAAGCCTGCGGCGCCCTATCTACATAAAAAACTAGGTAATCTCCGGCATGCCATAAAGAATTAACTTCCAAACCGCGCAGAGGCTCTATGCCGGCCGAAACCACCCTGCCGCCTTTCGTCTTCCAGGACATAATCGGCAGAGCCGCACACTCAGGCCCCCTGCTGCCCTCGGTAAATGAAAGGGTGGAGCCATCCACATCGAACCAATGCGCCACCCTGCCGCCGCAATACTGGCCTCCGTAAGGTATGTACGGTTCGCTCCCGCCGCGATATTGCTCAGAGAACACAACGTCATTTGAAACCACCAATTTCTCCGACCTATGCCAACTCATGGCAGAACCGGCGACGCTTCCCACTCGCAAATCCACCGGTTGCGGGATCATAGAGAGAGGATATACAACCCCCGTATTAACAGGCGCTGCCGCCTTCTGGACCGCCGCGAACTTGCCGATAAATTTTTCTTCCGGCCCTTTTTCCTGCTCCGCAAAGCAGTAATTCCCGGACAACCCAAGCAAAACCAGCAGAATAAGATATATTTTCACAAACAATCCCCCGACCCTGATCAAATATTTAGCTACTAAGAACCGTTCCCCAGATCCTAAACCAGTGGCTGTCCCTGGTTTCCCCACTGACCCTAGCCCAATAATTTAGCCCACATTTAATTACGCTTTCGTGTGTATTACCCCGTAACATCGGAATGATTCAACTATACCAAACAAAAAGACCCTGGCAAAACTGTTTTGCCAGAGTCCCACAGAAATTTTCTCCGGGACTAGGATTCGAACCTAGAAAAGCGGATTCAGAGTCCGCTGTGATACCGTTTCACCATCCCGGAATATTTGTTATTATATATTTTTCGGGGCCGTAGTCAAAGTCACGGGGGGATCTTGCACGAATTATCCGCGGAAATTACCGTAATTTCCCTCATGCTCGTCTTTAACGCCGTCTTCGCGGCCTATGAGATGGCCCTGGCTTCGGTCTCCAAGCCCAGGATACGGCATTTGCAGGCAAATAACATCCCCGGCGCCGATTCCGCCCACTTCATGAAAGACCGGATGGAGGCCAGCCTCTCCCTGATCCAGCTGGGGATAACTCTGGCCGCGGCGGCCGCGGCCGCCACCGGCGGCGCCGCTACCTACGCGTATATAGTTCCCCACCTTGTCGCCGGGCTCGGGCTTACCGAAGGCGTGGCCGAAGCCCTGGGCCTGGTCCTTTTCGTTCTCCCCCTTACTTTTATCACCACCCTCTTCGGCGAACTGGTGCCTAAGGTCTTCGCTATAGAGAACAAGGAGTTCATAATCCTTAAGTTCTCCCCCTTTTTCCGGGCCCTCTACCGGGCTTTCAGCCCCCTGTTGAGGATCTTCGAGATAGTGATAAAAGGGATAATAACCGCCGCCAATTCAATTCTGCCCTCCCAAAAGCAGTACAGGGAAAAAGCCGCGCTGTCGGAGCTGCGCCAGGCCGCGGCCCAGGCCAGGGCGGAAAGCCTGATAGGGAGCATGGAAGAAAAGATAGTCAACGCCGCCGCGGCGCTGTCGCTCAGGAAGGTAGAGGAACTTATAATCCCGGTTTCCGCCATGTCCTATATCCCGGCCAATCTGAACCTGCAGGACGCCCTGATACGCGCCCATAAGGACCTGCACACCCGCTTCCCGGTATCTAAACGCAACGGCGCCCCGAGGGAAGTAATAGGCTACATCAACTTCAAGGATATAGTGAACGCGCTTAAAATGCACTCCGAGACCGCCGACGTGGCCGGGATCACCCGGCCCATAGATAAGATCCGGGAAGGGACAGGCGCGCCCAAAGCTTTCGAAGATATGATCGCAAGGAATACCCACATGGCCGTGGTTACCAGCGCCACGGACGAAGTGCTGGGATTACTGACGCTCGAGGATATAATAGCGCAGCTTGTCGGGCCGATAAAGGACGAATACGACCGCCTGCCTTCCTACCTTTACGCCGCGGGCGGCGGGCTGATAGCCGGCGGCGGCGCGGACATGGCGGAAATTCTGCGCGCGCTTAAACTGAAACCCGAAACAGGCAATATAACCATCGCGGCCTGGACCGAAAAACACCTGGGCCGGCACCCGCGCGGGAGCGACCTGCTGAGAGCTGGCCCCATAGAAGTGCTGATACGGAAAACCCGCCGTCACAGGGTCTCCGAAGCCTTTATAAGAAAAACCCCCTGGTAGCCCGCTATTTGGTAAAATACCGTTGCGCGGTAAGCTTTGCGCGCAAGCGCGGGAGCGGAAAAGCGGGGCATGGTGAAATGGTATCACGCGTGCTTTGGGAGCATGAGTCCCGGGTCCGATTCCCGGTGCCCCGATTTCCTTCCCGATCCCGAGCTTAATTGCGCGGCAGCGAGACGGTGAACGTCATCCCCGGCCCCGTCCGGTTCTTCCGGGCCGCCACGGAGCCGCCGTGGCCTTCCACTATATATTTAACGGTCGCCAGCCCCAGCCCGACTCCGCCCACCGCGCGCGTCAGGTAGTCCGCCGCCTGGAAGAACCCGTAAAAGATCTTCGGGAGATCTTCTTCGTTCACGCCGCAGCCCGTATCTTTAAAAGAAAAAAGCGCCCTGTCCGGCAGGTACACGGCTTTGATCTCTACCGAGCCGCCGCGCGAATTGAACTTGATGGCGTTGGTCAGAAGCTGCTTGAATACCGCGGCTATCCTTTCCTTGTCGGCGGGGACGGGATACGGCTCGCCTTCGAAAGACAAGGAGACAGTAACCGCCACCTCCCCGCAAAGGAAGGCCAGGGCGCGCGCCGTGTCTTCCAGCACCGGCCGGAGGTCGGCGGGGGCTTTCTCCAGTTTCATGCTTCCCTTCAGCAGGTCGCTGAACAAAAGAAGTTCCTCTATTACAAGGTTAAGGTTCCTCAGCGCCTTCTCGCCGCGGCCCCAAAGTTCTACTTCTTTTTCGTCTTTAAGCGCGGGCCCCAGCAATTCGGCCGAAGCCAGGGCTATGGCGATCGGAGTCCTCAGTTCGTGGTTTATCCTGGCCAGGAAGGCGTCTTTGACGCGCTCGGAATTTTTAAGCTGCGCGTACGCGGCTTCCAGGTCCGCTTTCAGGGCTTTTTCGCGCTCCAGCTCGGAAAAAAGGCGCGCTTTTTCGAAGGCGTTGCGCACCACGCTCTCCAGGTAAACGGGGGAGAACGGTTTTACCAGGTATTCCATCGCGCCGGTCTTGATGCCCCCGATAGCCGTTTCGATGGTCGGGTCCGCGGTCATGATGATTATGACCGTGGCCGGTGAGATATTGCGGATCTCCTGCGCCAGGTCTATGCCGTTGCCGCCTTTGTCGATATTTATGTCGGTCAGGACCAGGTCGAAAGACTTCCTGTGGAAAGCCGCGCGGGCCTCGGAGCTGGAGGCGGCGCCCTCGACCTCGGAACAAACTTTTTTCAGGATCTTCGTGCAAAGGAAAAGCATGTCTTCCTGATCGTCTATTACCAATACTGAAGCATTTAATTTTTCCATATCCCTCCCTGAAGCCGCCAAATCGGCTTTTAAAAACTTCGCCGGGCGCGCTTTATCGCCGCGCCGCGCGCGCCGATAAATACCGCGTTTGACCTGAATATGCTCCCGTCAGCGTTTCCCGCCGTAAAATATTTTAAGCCTCGCCGGGTCCCTCACGGCGCTGAAAGGGCCCCGCATGAAATTCAACACTTCGGCCAGGAATTCCCGAAAACCGTACAGCCTGAATTTGCGCGCCGAACTGTGGTGCCTGGCGGAAGTGATTATCTTAAAACCCAGCCCCCTGGCCCGGCCCCAGCGCTTAAGGGCGCCGGAAAGCTCTATCTCCTCGGCCGCGTAAAGCCATGGGCTGAAGCCGCCTACGCCCGCGAAGGCGTCGCGCCGGCAGAAGATGAATGAGCCGGCCGCAAGCGTGAAAGTAAGCGAGAGCAGGTTCCAAAGCCAGGTAAGCGCGGCCCCCCAGGCCGGCGGGGCGGGCTCGAACGCCACCAGCGCTCCGCCCCCGCATAAAGTTCCGCCGCCTATCAGCCGCAGCGTCTCGGCCAGGGTGGCCGCGGACAGGCGGGAATCCGCGTCTATGAAGACAAGCCAGTCTCCCGAGGCCGCGGCCGCGCCGCGGTTGCGGGCGCCCGCTATGCGGTTGAGCGGTTCAAAAACCGTCTTAACGCCTTTGGCGGCCGCCAGGGCCGCGGTACGGTCCGTCGAGTTATTATCGCAGACTATAAGCTCATACTCCGGAGCGTCAGGCTGCGCGGCGAAAGCCGCCCGCGCGCTGTCTATGCACGCGCCGAGGAGCTTTTCCTCGTTGAACGCGGGGATAATAACGGAGACTTCCATTACGGTTAATTATAGAATAATATATATCTTCAGCGGGTCTTTTGCGCGGACGCGTTTTACCGGCCGCGGCGCGCCCGGCCGGAGCCGGCCGGACCCTGTTCTTAGCGAGGATAGAATCTAATACGCATATGGATACCCCCAGTGAAAATAACAACACAGCTAGCCGCGCTGCTTCTGCTTATGCCCGCTCACGTTAAAGCCGCCGCCGGGGCCGGCGAGCCCCGCTCCTGGACGCTGGTCCACTTCCTCCCGGGCGACTTCACGGATTTCCAGACCGTGAATTTAGCGCCGGCAGCGTTCCCGGCGGCCGCGTTCACGGTAGAGGACTCGAGCCGCCCCGCGGCCCTCACCTCACCGGAGCTCGCTTCGGCCTTCCCTTTCGACGAACTGCTGCTTTCTGCCGACGTGGTTTTTCCCGGCGGCGGCGGCCTTGAAGCCGCGGCCCAGGTAAAGACCGCGGACGGCTGGAGCCCCTGGTTCAGCTTCGGCCGCTTTAACGCGGCGGGCGGCGGCGTCAGCCCCGCGCCGCAGGAGAACCCTTTCGGCGCGGTAGACATAGACACGCTGAAACTCAGGAAAAAGGCTTCCGCTTTCCGCTACCGCCTGACCGTGACCCCGGACGGCGGCAAACCGCCGGCGATACGCCTTGCCGCGGCTTCTTATACGGACTCCGGCGCGGCTTACTTCCCCGCCGAAGCCGCCGCTAAGCCCGCCGGCTTCAAAGCCGTAAAGCTGGCCCTGCCGGGCTTCTCCCAGATGATGCAGCAGGTGAACTACGCCGGCGATATCTGCAGCCCGGTTTCACTCGCCATGTCCATGAGCGGCCTGGGCCTGCAGGCCGACCCGCTCGTTACGGCCGGGGCCGTGCTGGATTCCTCGCAGAATATTTACGGCAACTGGTTCTTCAACACCGCTTACGCCGGGACGCGGGGGCTTTATGCTTTCCTGGCCCGGCTTAATTCCCTGGAAGAAGCCCGCGCTTTCATACAGGCCGGCGCGCCGGTAATAGCCAGCGTAACTTTCGGGGCCGACGAACTTAAGAATTCCCCGCTTAAAAAGACCAAAGGCCACCTTCTGGTGATAGCGGGCTTCACCGCTAAAGGCGACGTTATAGCGCACGACCCCGCCGCCCCGGACGAAAAGACCGTAGAGCGGGTCTACGACAGGGCGCAGTTCGCCAGCGCCTGGCTCAAGAACAAGTACGGAACCTCTTATATACTCGCCAAAGACCTGAACCGTTTCCTGGCGGTAAAGAAGAACGTTGCGGAGTTCTATTCAATGCCGCCCGGCCCCTCGCCCGAAGAGCGCGTAAAACTGATAGAAAGCCAACTGCTCTTTAACGAGCGGGTGGAACTCCTCGGGGTTTCCGGGCCCTGGGCCCGCGCCAGGGCTGCCGAGCAGGCCAGCCTGCTGGCGGACAAGAAAACCTTCGCCCCTTACGAAGGCTGGCTGCCGCTGGACAGCCTGGCGTTCAGCGTCCCGGAACAGAACACCTCCGTGGTCAGGGTAAAAACGGCCAGAACGGGCGCCCTGGAACTCTCCCTCGGAGTAAAACTGCGCGTGATAGCCGGCCCGAAAGGGAGCGCGCTGGCGTTCCCTCCCGGCGGGCCCGCGCTTAACCTTTCCGCGAAGGACCTGAACCCGCTTACGCAGAAACCCCCGAACCCCGGCCTCCGCCCCGCGATACTTAACACGGCCAGGTTTTTCCTGGGCGACAAGTACTACTGGGGCGGCCGCAGCGCCTGGGGCATAGACTGTTCCGGCCTGGTCAATTTGGCTTACCGCGCCTGGGGCGTGGAACTGCCCCGCAACGCCGACGACCAGTACGCCGCCTCCAAAAGCGTAAGCATGAAGAACCTCAAGCCCGCGGACCTGATCTTTTCCGCCGACGCCGCAAGACCGGGACTGATAAACCACGTAATGCTTTACGCCGGCGGAGGGAAGCTGATAGAGGCCACCGGCGACACCAACTCCGTCAGGGAGGTCTCTTTCCTGGAAAAATTCGGTACGGATTTCAAGAAGGCAAAGAACGGCATGGTGGCCGGCGGCAAGAAGATCTTCTTCAGGAAGATCATGAACTGAAATGACAAACAAGAAAACCGCGGAAATTATCCGGGTATTGAGGACAAGCTACCCGCAGGCTGACTGCTCCCTGAACCACGGCACTCCCTTCCAACTGCTGGCGGCCACCATACTTTCGGCCCAGTGCACCGACGAGCGGGTGAACCTGGTAACGCCCGCTCTCTTCAAAAAATACCCGGGGCCGCGGGAAATGGCAAAGGCCCCGCTGGCGGACCTGGAGAGGCTGGTGCACTCCACGGGCTTCTACAAGAACAAAGCCCTGTCGCTCAAAGAAGCCTCTAAAGCCATAACGGATAATTTCGGCGGGGAAGTCCCCAGGTCCATGGACGAACTGCTTACCCTGCGCGGCGTAGCCCGGAAAACGGCCAACGTAGTGCTTGGCTCGGCCTACGGGATAGCCGCCGGAGTGGTGGTGGATACCCACGTTAAGCGCCTGGCCTTCCGCCTGGGGCTCACCAAAGAGACCGATCCGGGTAAAATAGAGCGGGACCTTATGAAGGCGTTGCCCCGCGAGGACTGGATCTGGCTGGCCCACGCCCTGGTCCTGCACGGGCGCGCCGTATGCGGCGCCCGCAGACCGCTCTGCGAAAAATGCCCCCTGGCGAAGCTCTGCCCCAGGAACGGCGTCTGAGCCGTCCGGGCAAAAAAAATAAGCCGCGGAGGTCCGCGGCTTATTTTCCGCCGGCCCCCGGCTACAGGCCGGTAATGTCCTGGAAGATAAGCCCGGCCCCGATTATTTTCCCGTCCACGCCTTTGATATTTATGGAGCTGTAGCCCACCACTTTCTCTTTCCCGTTCACCTTGCATTTAAAATCCATGCGGCGGACGGTCTTCCCCTGCTTCAGCACGTCGCCCAGGGCGCTGACTATATCCGGGCAGAGCTGGAAAAGCTCCACCACCGGCCTGTTAAGGTACTCCTGCCCCACCTCGAAGATCTCGGAGGCCTTGGGGTTGAAGAAGATCACCTTGCCGTCCAGATCCGTGCCGATGAAGCCGCCGGAAAGATTGTTTATGGTGCTCTCCCCTTTCAGGTTAAGCTGCTTTATGGTAGCGTCCAGCTTCTTAATGTAGACGTCCCGCGCCACGAGCCCCGTTATTATTTCCGCGGCCCTGAGCTCCGCGTCCGAGAAAGCGCCGGCAACGGAGTTTATATATTCCATCACGCCCAGCAGCTCGCCGTTGGCGATGGCGGGCACTGCTATCACGGTTTTGGTCCTGAAGCCCGAGCCCTTATCCACCTTCTTGGTGAACAGCGGGCTGTTCTCCGCGTCGTTTATAAGTATCGCTTTCCTGGACTCGGCGCAGAACCCCACGACGCCCTGGTAGCCGAAGCTGACCCCCACCAGGTCCCCGCCGACGGGGCCGATGCTCTTCTTGAACGTAAGCCGGTGCTTCACGTCGTCGGCCTCGAAAAAGGTGCCGGCGTGGCAGTTCACTATGCCGGCGCCCCTCCGCGCCAGGTAGTCCCACAGCGCGTCCTCGCCTTTGGCGGCTTCGGCCGGAAGGTCTTCGTAAAATTTCATCAGGAATTCAAGCATGTCGCTCATTTTTGCACCTTTCCCGCGGAAGCTGTCCGCCCGGCATTATTGAAGAAATCAAGCACGCCTTCGGAAATTGCGCCGGCCAGCTGTTCCTGGAAGGCGGGCGTGTTGAGCATTTCCTCCTGGCGCGGCAGTATCAGGTAGGCGCTCTCCACGAGCACGGCGGGCATCCAGGCCATGCGGGCGACCATATAGTCGCCGTAGCGCAGGCCTTCGTCCGGCAGCTGGATGTTCTTCAGATAGGAGCGGTGTATCGCTTCCGCCAGCGGCAGGCTTTGGCGGTGATAATAATAGACCGAGAATCCCCGCGGCTGGCCGAACGGGTCCTCGCCGTCGGCTATGGCGTTGTTGTGGATGCTGATGAAAAGGTCCCCGCCCAGGTCCCTGGCCAGTTTCGGGCGGTCCGCCAGTTCCACGTTCTCGTCGCCGTTCCTGGTCATCTGCACCGCCGCGCCAAGGCTGAGGAGCTTTTCCTTAAGTTTCTTCGCTATGGCCAGGTTGATATTCACCTCAAAAGTCTCCATGGGCCCGACCGCCCCGTCCAGGCTGCAATGGGCGGAGGCGGGCAGCGAACTGTACTGCACGTCCTTAAGGAGGGGCCGGCCGTTATTCTCGCATTTAAGATACGGGGAATGGCCCGGGTCCAGAACGATAGTGACGCCGGAAAGGGGCCTGGGCCCGGAAAGCGGAACCTTCGGACGGGAGCGCAGGTCGACCTGCAGGCTGTTGGAGCCGTTAGGGTAGGAAATATTGTAGCCCCAGAGCGCGTCCACCCCTGTCTCAAAATCTATCTCCACCTTGCCGCCCGGCGCCTGGCGGAAAGCCACGTTCTTCACCAGCGTGTCCGCCGAATCGTAAACCACCGTATTAGTATGCTGGTTGGCGTAGTACAGGGTGACGCGCAGGCCCCACGGCATGGCCTCGGCTGTATAGGGAAGCCTGTCATAAAGCGTAACCGAGGCGGAAGAACCGAAATCGGTCTTTTTAAGGTGTATCGCCCCGGTCTCGCTGCCGTAGCCGAAGGGATACCGCGGCCCCGGCACGGCCTGGAGCTTGGAATCTTCCGCCCAGCCTAACTCGTCGCTGGAAAGCGTTATCCTGCGCATGCCGTTATAGCGGCCGCTGGCCACTAGTTTCACTCCCTTCGGGAGGAACATCATATAGCCGCTGTCGGGCGCGTTCCTGAGGATAACCACATCGGTGGAGGTCTCCACCAGGAAAGGGCGCCTTAGTATCTTGATCTTGCCTTTGGAGCGCGCGGAAGCCCCGCGCGCGAAAAGCCCGGACTTGAACCGCGCAGAAAGTTCCCCGCCGGGCCCGGGATCCGAAGCCTTCAACTGGTACGAGGCGTAATATTTCCCGGAGCCGCCAGGGACCTCTTCCATAGGCAGGTCCTTAAAAACGCCGTCGAGGGTGCAGACGGCCTGGCGCGAGGGGGTGCCGTAAGCCGTTATCTTAAGGTATTCCCCCGGCATGATCTCGGAGTCCGCGGAGTAAGAAGTGAAGTCAAGTTTAAGCGTGGCGGTCGAAGCCCCGGTATCCGCGGGCTGGCGCACTTTTATCATGCGCTGCGCGGTAGTTCCGTCTTCCAGCGCGCCGCTGAAAACAAAATCCCCCGGGTTCACCGGCAGGTAGGCTATGAAGCCGCCGTTCGGGTGCACGGCTATCTTTTCCCCGTTTATGGTAAAAGCGGCCGTGGAAGGGAAGATGTTCCCGAACACGAAGGTTTTCTGGACCGTCGGGATATTGCTCCCCTCCGGCGGGTAGACGAAATTAATTTTTCCGGCGTAAAGCTGGAGAGCTGAGAGGAGTATGAGCGCTGCGGGATTAAGGATACGGTTCATAGGCGTCGGCTGCGGCTATTCTTTAAAGAAAGCGAAATATAAATTCAATACGCGCCGGTTATAATTATAATATATTACCCCTTAAGCTATGAACAGACCACTCCTGCTTATCCTGGCCGCCGCGCTCTTTTTTCCCGTTAGCGGGACCGCCGCGGATTTCACCATGCTTCGCCCCTGCGCCAGGGCCAACGCCATGGGCACCGCGTTCGCTACCGTCACCGGGGACGCCTGCTCGGTTTTTTACAATCCCGCCGGCCTTACCACGCTTACGAACCTTGAAGTGCGCCTGGAAACAGGCCGCAGGCTGGCCCCCGGCGCCCCTGAAGGGGAAGCTTCGCTGGCCTATATCCGCCCGGTCCCGGACGCGGAGAATAAAGTGGCCGGCCTGGGTTACTACTCGGCGCGCCAGAAAGGCGGGCTGGCAATGGACTCCATGGTCTTCAGCCTGGGCGACAGGACCGTTATAAAGTACCTTCAGAAACCGCTTTTTTACGGGATGGGCGTAAAGATAATGAGCCTGAGAGGGCCGCTAAAAAGCCACCTCGGACTGGGTGTGGAAGGCGGGCTGCAGCTTGAGAACACCTCCGGGCTCAGGACCGCGCTGGTGCTTTCCGACGCGCTTTTCGGCCTGGGCCGGTCCCTGACTACCGTAACCCTCGGGAACTCCTACCGCATGAAGGATACCACGCTGCTAGTGGACCTGCGGGCGCGGGGGTCTTATTCGGAATTTTTCATGGGTGCGGAACAATCCCTCTTTAACGGCCTGCTCCAGGCCCGCGCGGGAAAGGGAATAGCCCTTGGCGGAGGAGCCTACCTGGCCCTGGGCCTCGGGATAAACACTCTTCCCTGGACCATCGATTTCGCCTGGTCGCTGCCGTGGGCCGGCTATAACCAGGACGCCGGGTACTACGGGGTGAACGTCGGGTACCGCTTCGGCTCGCCCACCTTCAGCGAGAAACTGGTAGGGAACGCGGCCGGCCAGGCCGAAACGCTCCGTACGCAGATAGACGACCTGAGGATCCAGCGCGCCAACCTGGAAAGTTCCATAGCCACCGACCGCGTGAACAAGAGCATGCTTGAAACGGACCTCACCATGATGCAGGGCCGCATGCGCGAGCTGGAGGACAACGTAAAACAACTGCAGGTGCAGTCGCTGGAGGCCCTGTACAAGAAGGAAAACCCGAAACCAGTAAAAGCCTATGTCCCGCCGCCGCCCGAACGCTGGCCCAAGCTGCACAAGGTAGCCGCCGGGGAGACTTTGCGCTCCATTGCCTCCAAATATTACGGGAACCCCGCCCTGTGGGAGAGGATCTACCAGGCGAACGAGAAGAACATCTCAAAAGGCCTGCCGGTAGAGGGAGCGATATTCACTATCCCCGCGCCGCCCGCCGAGGACAGGTAACCGGCTATGTTCAACACCGTACAGATAATCTGCGGGTCGGAAAAAGACCGGACCATACTCCGGGGGATCTTCAGGAACCTCGGCGCGGACGCGGTTTTCTCTAACGACCTCAACGACGCTTTGGCCATTTTTGAAAAAGCCAGGCCGGCCGCCGTATTCATAACCGACGGGGGCGAGCCGCCGGCCGAGATACAGCTGCGCGAACTGAAGCGCGTAGCCCCCTTTATTCCTGTCGTCCCCCTTCTGAAACGGCGCGACGCCACCCGGGCCGTGGGCCTGATGAAGGCCGGGGCGCTCGACTGCGCCCAGAGCCTCTGGACGGAAGAAGAACTGCGCCCTCTTTACCGCAAGGCGCTGAACCTGAGCGGCACCACTATTGCCCTGGACTCCCACGCTCTGCGGCGCGGCCGGAGGTCCATGGCCCTCGGGCTGGCCGTTTTCTTCGCCTTTGCCGGGTTCGCCGGCGGGCTGTTTTACGGGTTCAGGAAATATTCGCCCGCGGCGCTGCGCCCGCACAGTTTTTTCCTGCCGTATTCGCACCCTACCGGCATAATAATTAAAAAGGATTCCGTTCTTATAAGCGACTGGTACAGCCAGGGGCTTTACGAGCACTCGCTTAAGAATTTCGGCATAAGGCGGGTTACCAGCCTGCCTGATATTACCCCCGTGGCGATGGCCGCCTCGCCGGACGCGCTCTGGCTGGCCGGCGGCAGCGGCGTAATAGAGAAGCGCCTGCTGGACGCGCGCTACACGGTGGTCTCTAAGACCCGGGCTTTCTCCCCGGCCCCGGACAGCGCCTGTTTTGACGGGCTCTATTTCTGGACCGCCAATTCCCTGAGCGGGAAGATAGTGAAGCGCATGCCCGGGGACGACCTCGGAGAGATAAAAACTTTCAAATACCCGGGGCAGAAGCTTTCGGCCCTGACCTGCGACACGCGCTTCCTGTGGGTAGCGGACCGCGGCCTGGGGGGGCTGGTAAAAATGTCCCTGGACGACCCGGAACGGATGATCTCGGACACCGCCCTGGACGTCTATGCCTCAAGAACGCTTAAAATTACGGCGATGGCGTCAAAAGACGGCGTCATCTGGTTCACCGCCGAGGACGGGGACAAAGGACTGGCCTTCTATAAAGATGAACCGAAATAAGGCGGACGTGCTTATCCCGGCGGAAATAAAGACCTCGCTGGACCTGCCGCCCCTGTGGGGGAGGCTCTCCTTCCTTTCTCCGGAGGAGGCCGAACTGGTCAGCCATTTCGAACTGCCCGAGGGCAAGGTGCTGGCCCTGACCTTCGAACTCGGAGGCGCCGCTTTCGAGGATATAAGGGCCCGCATAAAGAAAGCCCTGCGCGACGGAGACGGTTACTACGCTTATTCCCTCGTTTTTCTGGACCCGGCCCAGTCCGAACTCCTCAGGTCCGCTATAGCCGAAGGCGTCCGCGCCGGCGCGAAGACCGGGAAAACAGGTTTCCTCCGCCTCATCCCGCGTTTCCAAGCACGTAAAGCCGCAAATTAAATCCCGCCGGCCATACAGCGCGGCGGGATCTTTCTGCCGGTCTTATTTGGTTTTCCCGGTATCTTCAGCTTTAACCGGCTCGTCGGCCTTCGCCGCGGAAACGGTGAATTCCACGGTGGAGAGCACTGTCCCGGCCTCGTCTACGGCTTCCACCTTCCAGCTGCCGGGCCATACTGTTTTAGAGCTCCAGACCCTGTAGGGGCTCGCTTTCACCTCAAGCTCCACTTCCGCGGTCTTTTTCCCGTCCGCGTAATAGATATGCTTTATTTTAGCCGGCACCGTCTCCGCGGTCACCCTGGTCCAGGTATAGACCTTGCCCGCGGACTTGTCGAAGGCTGAAGCCTCATTAACCGGCTCCCGGTTCTCCACGGAAGCCGCGGTAACCATCTTCTCCACCTTAATGGCCGGAGCCGCTTTCTGTTCCGCAGGAGCGGTCTGGGCGCAAAGAACGCAGGCGGCGGACGCCACTATAGCTGACGCAAGAATATATTTTTTCATGTATTTCCCCTTTA
>JAJZVJ010000350.1 GCA_021845705.1 bacterium | reverse complement strand
GCCTCAAGTTCCTGCCGGCGCTTTTCCACTATCTTGTCCTGCCCGGCTACGGCTTCCCTTTCCCGGGCGGACAATTCCGCCTCCAGCTTGGCCTGGCGTTCCGAGAAAGCGGCGGCCAGGGCGTGTTCCCTGTTCTTCATCCTGGTTTCCAGTTCGGCCTTGCGTCCCTCGAATTCCATGTATAATTTTTCGGATTCGTCCTGCAGGCGCTGCTGCATGGCCGCTTCCGCTACCTTGAGCTTTTCCTCGAAGTGGGCCTGCAGGCGGTTCTCTTTCTGCATCATGCCGGCCAGCCGGCCCTCGTGCTCCTTGTCCAGGACCTCGCGGTGGGAGTTGATGGCCTGGTACATTTCCTCTTTGGCGGCCGCAAGCTTGGCGAAGAGTTCATGTTCCTTGTCCTGCAGCTCATGGTAAAGCTTTAGCTTTAACTCGCCGCGCTCCTGTTCCACGGCCGCTTTCGCCAGGTCTATTTCGCTTTCCCTGGCCTTCAGGAGCAGTTCGCGGGAACGATAAGCCTCTTCGGCTTTGGCCTTTTCCTGGGCTATGCGCTTTGTAGCTTCGTCCTCCAACGAGATAAGTTTCGCGGCGTGGGTTTCCTCAAGGGCGGCTTTCTCCTCCAGCACTTTAAGCCTTTCCCTTTCGGCGGCGGCGGCGCGGACGGAAAACTCTCCCGTCATGCGCGTGTGTTCGTCCGCCAGCCTCACGCTGAAGTTCTTTTCCATTTCCTCCAGTTTGTCGCGAAGTTTGGCTTTGAATTCTTCTTCCAGCTTTAAGGTTTTTTGCTTAAGTTTATTCTCGCCGGCTTCCGTGGCGGTCCGCAGCGCGGCCTCTTTGGCCTCCAGTTCCCTGCGGCGCGCATCCGTCTGTGCCTGCAGGCGTTCCTTTTCCATCTCCAGCTCTTTTTTCAACTCGTCTTCCGCCGCCGCCAGGCGGGCTTTGTCCGAGGTTTCCAGTTCGCTCTCTTTCTGGGCGTATTTAAGCTTCAGCTCGTCCTCGAACTGGGACAGTTTTTTCTGGAGCAGCGACCGGTAGCTCTCGAATTCGGTTTTAAGCTTTCCTTTTTCCTCGTGAAGGACGGATTCCTTTTCAAGGAGCCATTCGTCCTCGCGGGCCAGCCATTCCGCCTTCAGGCGCCGCTGCACGGAGGCTACCCTGGTATCCAGGGCCTTTTCTTTTTGCAGGTAGGCCTCTTCCAGGCCGGCCCTCAGGCTTTCCAGGCGCTCGGTATGCGCCGCTTCCAGGGCTTTCCTGGCTTCGTCGGCGGCGGCCTGCTGGCGCAGTATCCACTCGTTCTGCTCCTGCAGGAGGGCCGCGCGGGCGACCTCTTCCCGCGCGCGCATTTCGGCCTCGGTCCTGGCCCGGAACTGCTTGAATTCCTCTTCCTTTACGGCGCCGAGCGCCTCTTCGCGCTTTTTGAACCCGGCTTCGAGGCGGGCGGTCTCTTTGTTTATCTCTTCGCCGGCCTGCGCGCGGCTTTCCTCGGCCGCCCTTTCCCATTTGGCGCGGGCTTCTTCAAGCGATCTTTCGTAGCGGGCGCGGATCTCCTCCTCGCGCTTTTTTACCAGCTCCACCAGCTGGCTCTCCATCTCGAGGCGCAGGTTCACGTATTCCTGCTCCTTCTTTTCAACCGCCTCCTTCATGCGCGCGCGCAGGGTTTCAAGCTCGCCCTGGCTCGCGCTTTTGAAGGCCGCCAGTTCGGATTTCTTTTCCTCCTCGGCGCGCTGCAGGCGTTCCGCGAAATCTTTTTCCAGCGCGGCCTGCCTTGCCGCGAAAACCGCCTGCCTTTCGGTTTCCCGGGCCGCCGCGGCGGCGCGGGCCTCGTCCACGGCCTTTTCTGTTTCGGCGGAAAGGGCGGATTCTTTCTGAAGGTAGGACTCTTCAAGGGCCCGGCGGCGGGCGGAAATTTCCTCCTCGGTCCGGGTCTTCAGGTCCGCTGTTTCCTTCACGCGTTTTTCGTATTCTTTTTCCAGCGCGGCCTGCCTGGCGGAGAAAGACTCCTGTCTTTCCTTTTCCCGCCCGGAAAAGTCGGCTTCAGCCCGGGCTTTCAGGGCGTCCAGCGCTTCAAAGCGCTCGGCTTCCAGGTCGTTCTTGAACTTCTCCAGCTGGGCTTCCTTCTGCTCGTAAAGCTTGGCAAGTTCCCTCTCGCGGGTCTCGTAGCGCTCGCGCAGGGCTATCTCGGCCTGCTCTGCCCGCAGGCGGTTGGAAGCGATAAGCTCCGTTTCCAGGCTCTCGTACTTTTCGCGCAGGGCTATCTCTTTTGAGGCCAGGTTGTCCTGGTGCTTGGTGAGCAGATTGCTGAGCTCCGCCTCTTTCATCTCGGAGGCGCTGCGCAGTTCGTCTATAAGGGCCAGCTTCATGCGGCCTATCTCGGCCTCGCGGCCGGCCAGCTCGTTCTTGAGGGAATGTATCTCTTTTTCCAGCTGGGCGCGGGAAACGCGCCAGTTGGCGGCCTCTTCGTTCAGGATCTGTTCGCGGAGCTTTGCCTTAAGGTCCGCCTCCATGGCGGTCTGGGTCTTCCAGTTCTCCTCCCAGGTCTTTATGGTGCCCTGCCATTTCTTGAGGATCTCGGTCTTCTGTTCCACCTGTTCGGTGAGGGAGCGGTTAATGCCGGTCTTGTTGCGGTTGTCCTCGCGCAGGCGGCCAAGTTCCTCCTGCTGGCCGTGGATCTTCTCCACGGCCCAGCGGAGCGCGAGCTTCGCGGTTTCCACGTCCGTTATCGCGGACGGGTCTAGTTTTGGTTCCTGCTCCATTTAAATCCTCCGGCTGGCGCCGCCAAAGCAAATTAAAATAAGGTAATCCTTCCGTATTTCCTTAATAACAATTAAAGAAATTATACAAAAGGCTTGTTTATAAAATATTAAATTCTTGTTTCGGGGTTGGGCCGGAGCGCGGGCGCGGGGGCCGGGCGCCCGGCCGGCGGCAAATAAGTATGGCCGCCCCTCGGGGAGCGGCCTTGACCTTATAGAAACTTAGAGGGGGTTACCCGGCTTATTTGGCCGGGCGTAACGCTTTGCCGCTCTTTATGCAGACAGTACAGACGTAAACGGACTGTGTTTTACCGTCCAGCGCCACTTTCTGTTTCTGAAGGTTGGGCTTGAAGATCCGCTTGGTAGCTTTGTGCGAATGGCTGTAAGAGTTACCAGCAACGGGCTTTTTGCCGCAAAGTTCACATTTGTAAGACATGGTTTTATTATAGCAAATAGCGAACGCCTGGCGCCAAATTAGTAGAATATCCTTATGTCGCGCCGTGAAAGTTGTACCAAGCCAGCGGGTGGAAGACCCGTCCGGGTAGCAGCCGGTAAGCCCGGTAGCAGGCCCCAGCAGGCGGGTGAGAGCCCGTCGGCCACAGCGGGG
>JAJZVJ010000349.1 GCA_021845705.1 bacterium | reverse complement strand
CTGCCCAAAAGCCCCGGCGCGGACGGGACTTTCCTGCTGCAGTACACTCTGCTGCTTAAAGAGGGCGGGGAAACTCTGGCCGGCGGTAATGGAGAGCTTATCCTGGAACCCGGCGGCGGGAGGCTTACCGCCGCAGCCGGCAAGGACTGCGTCTTTTCCGCGAAAGCCCTGCGCTAAAGCGAAACCGCCGGGGGAAGCCCGGCGGCCGCTTTAGCCGCTGTTGTGTCAGCTCTTAACCTGGATCAGTAGTTGGTATTGAGGTACCTGGCCACGGCCATGGTGAACAGGGCCAGTTGCGCGGAGTCGCCCGCGGCGCCGCGTACGGTAAGTCTGGGGCCGCCGAAATCGTCCTTTTTTATCTCCAGGTCCATGCCGGCGCCGCGCACCCGCACGCCGCCCGCACCCAGGAAAGCGCCGTCCATTTCCAGGTACAGGCTGTCGGGGCCGTCGAAATTCTTTCCGAAGGCGCTGCCCCTTACGGTGTACCGGTAGTTCTGGCTGGATCCGTCGCGCTCTATCCTTACATCGGCCAGCCCGGCCCCGTCCGCGAGTACCGAATCGCCGAACTGCCTCAGGGTGAAGTTCTGGTCCGGGAAGCCTCCGCCTGAGGAAGAAGCGCCGGGGATCCTGGGCAGGTAGTTGGCGAGCACGGAAAGCAGGATAACAACCCTGGGGTCGGCGCCCGGGACCAGGCGCGACTCAACGCGCAGTTCCTGAAAGCTTGTCTGCCTGGAGAACTTGGCATAAATGTCCTGCGTGTTCACGATAACTCCGGACGTGCCGCCGAATTCGTCATTCTGTATCGAATCGCTGAAATCCGGCTGGCGGCCGAACATACTGCCCCTGAACTCGTATTTGGCGAAAGGGTCGTTCTGGAAAGAGTTATTCTGCACGTCCAGGTTTACATCGCTGCCACTGACCCTGTAAAGGGAATTCCCTCCGTTCCCGAAGCCGGCAAGTTCCTCTATTGTGAAATTCATGTAGGGGGCCGCGGCCCGGCAGAGGCTGGTTCCTGGGAACTGAAAGATCGCCAATAATATCGCCGCGCTTAATATCCGTTTCATTATTTGTCTCCCGTCAAGAACGCTTCTCCCCGCGGTACGGCGGGTCGTGACAAATAAATTGTACCAAAGAGGTGTTTTCTCCTGTAACGGGCCAAAGGCCCTCCCTGGTTAAGTCTTTTGGCGGAGTATTTGTGGGGCTTTAGGCCCATTTCCGGGGAGCCCATTTTGCCGCTTATTTGTAGAACTTGTAGGTGATCCTGCCGTTGTAGCGCCCCGTAGCCGGGTGGGCGTCAAGCCCCAGCTTCATCATAACGGCCACCGAAACTTCGCCGAAGGCCGGGCCCGTTTCCCGCACCTCGGCGGTGACGCATTTCCCTGTGGCCACCACGCAGACATCCACCGTTTTGTGGAGCAGTTCTTTGTGGCCGGTAGGGACTACAACGTAGGGGACCGCTATGGCGTTCACCTTGCCGGTGGAGGTATTGTCCTGGTGCCAGGGGTCCCTCCAGACGGCGTTAAAACCGTTCTTCTTCTGATATTCTACCCAGGGTTTCTTTTCTTCCTTAGTGAGGCTTTTCCCGTCAGAGCAGATATCGGTCTTGGAAGTGGTTATAGAATAGAAAGGGGCCGCTTTGTCGGTTATGAATTGCCCGTCCAGGGCGGTTTCGGAGCCGGGGACCATGGCCGGGACCGGCGCCGCCGGTTCCGTGCTGCCGGCCTGGAGGTCTTTTGCGCTTATGCCGGAGAGATCGAAGGAATATGCCGGGGCCGTCATCAGTATCGCCGCAAGGAATAGAAGTGGTTTCATATTAGTACCCTCACCGCTTATCCGCTCTTAGCTATAGCATACTCCGCCGATGGCCGGAATATCAGGGCCCAAAGGCTGTAAATTAAATAGGCCCATTGGTCTCGGACAGGCGTCTGCCGGGGGGCTTTTACGGAACGAAAAAAACTGTATAATGATTTAGCTTAGGGAAGATAAATATATAAGAACGTTATCAGCAGGAGGAACAATGACTAAAAAACTTGCCGGGGTCGTTTCGCTGGCGGCATTGCTGGTGCTTGTGGTGGGAGGGTTCTATTACCTCTCCGCCCAGATGGGCGGGGGAATGGGACGCGCGGGCGGGCAGGGCGGCGGCGGGAACAGGCCGCCCATGGGCATGATGGGCGGCGGGGGCGGCGCTATGGTAGCGCTGGACAAGTATATTTATGTGCTGGCCGGCCCGACCCTCTTTAAAGTCAATCCCGCCACTATGAAAGTGGAAGGCGAACTGACGCTCAGGGGTAAAGCGGGGCCCGGCGCGGTTCCCGGCAGGCTGTCCTCTCCCGACGACGAAGTAAATTAACCGGTTCCCGCCGGCTCCAAAAAGGCCGGTCTTGACCCGCTTATCCGGGCGGCAGGGTTGAGCGCCGGCGCGCAGAGCGCCGCGCTCCCGGCCGCGGGCAAGGACGCGACTATGAATATAATCGAGATCAAAGGCCTTAAAAAGGATTACCCCCTTGGCGACACCATCGTGCCCGCCCTGCGCGGCGTGGACCTGGAAGTGGCCGAGGGCGAGTTTATGAGCATAATCGGCCCGTCCGGCAGCGGCAAGACCACGCTGCTCAACGTGATAGGCTGCATAGATTTCGCCACCGCCGGCAGCGTAAAAGTGGGGGACAGGGAGATAACCGCGCTCGGCGACCGCCAGATAACCGAGATAAGGCTTAACAAGATAGGGTTCATCTTCCAGACCTTCAACCTTATTCCCGTCCTTGACGTAATAGAGAACATAGAATTTCCGCTGCTCCTGATGAAAAGCTCGGCCGCCGAAGCCCGCAAGCGCGCCGACAAACTTATAGAAGAGGTTGGCCTCAAAGAATACGCCGCCCACCGCCCCGCCGAACTGTCCGGCGGCCAGCGCCAGCGCGTAGCCATAGCCCGGGCGCTGGTCACCAACCCCGACATAGTCCTGGCCGACGAGCCGACGGCCAACCTGGACTCCGTCACCGGCGCTTCCATCCTTGAACTTATGCGGCGGATGAACGAACTGGAAAAAACCACCTTCATCTTCTCCACGCACGACGCCAACGTTTTAAAGTACGCCAGGCGCATAGTAAAAATAAAGGACGGCCTGATAGAAAAAGAGCCAGCCCTGGCATGAGTGGAATACTATCTTGCAAGGCTTTGGAGGGCAGGCCGGGGCGCTTCCCCGTGAACCCTGGAAGTGGGAACCGTTGCGCGGTTCCCCCCCGCCTTGGGAAATTATGGCGGGGCCCCCCCTTCCCCAAAGGGTTCGCGCCCCGCTTGCCTAGCCGGAATTGAATCGCATGAAATTGATTCTCACCATCGCCTGGCGCAATATACTGCGACATAAAGGAAAAAGC
>JAJZVJ010000348.1 GCA_021845705.1 bacterium | reverse complement strand
AAGGCTGAAGTCAGCACTCAGCCTTCCCCCTGAGGGCCGCGCCGGCCAGCCAATGAACGAACTCCTTCGCCGCCGCCGGGAGCTCCCTGTCTTTTCTGCATAAAATGCCCGTTGGCCTGTAAAACGGCCCCCCGGCAAGCGGCCGGACCGCCAGCGATTTGCGCCGCGCCTCCTGGGAGGCCGTATTTTCCGGAATAATGGAAATACCCCGCCCGGCTTCCACGCAGCGCTTAAGCGTCTCGATATTGTCTAATTCCTGGACGACCCGGACGACGGTTTTGTGTTTCCGGAGTATGCCGTCTATAAGTTTACGGGTGGGAATATCCCTGTTGAACGCGATGAAGTCCCGGCGCTGCAGGTCCCGCCAACCGGCTTTTCCCCCGGACGCGACAGGGTCGCCGGGCCGGCAGATCACCGCCAGCTTCTCCGCCGTGAAGGGAATGATCCGGATGAGCGGATGTTCCCAGGGGCAGGCGACGATCCCCAGGTCGCATACTTCGTGGACCACGTCCAGATAGATCTGATCCGACCTCTCGAATTTTATGTGCAGGTTGACCCCGGGATGCCGGCGGATGAAGGTCTTCTCCAGCAGATTCAAGCCGTACAGCCCGAGGCTGTAGACCGTCTCCACCCGGATCGTCCCCGAGATATTCATCGGCCGGCGGACTTTATCCAGGATCTCCTGATATGTCTTTAAGATCGCGCTGCCGCCCTCCAGCAGGGCGGTCCCCGCCTGCGTCAGGGCGAACCGCCCTTCACCGCGGTCCACGAGTTTCCTGCCGAACAGGCGTTCCAGGAAAGCCAGCTGCTGGCTGACCGCGGACTGGGTCAGATAATTCTGCGCCGCCGTTCTGGAGAAACTCCGCGTCCGCGCCAGATCGCAGAATACCTTGAATAAGTCGAGATGCAGCCTGGATCCTTTCATTCTGTCAGCGCTCCTGGATCGGCCATTAGACGGCCTAATATGTGCACTGTAGCATATTTCGTTGGCGCTTTTGGCAATCCTTAGGTAGACTATAATCAATGGAGACAATGTAAAAACGCACGGTGCGGCAACGGGAGGATTTATGAAAACCTTTAAATCTGTTTTTGTGAGCGTGGCGGTCATTGGGATTGTCATACTGCCGGCCCGTGTGGCGCAGGGCGCTATCGCGGGATCCAAGCATGACTTTACGGCGTCCGGAGGCTACCCGATCGCGGGAGTGACCGAGATCTGCGTAACCTGCCATGTTCCCCACCAGACCAAAATGAACGTTCCTTTGTGGGCGCATGCTATGTCCACTTACTCATACACGCTGTACAACCAGAACGCGAGTTACATCTCAGGCAACACCGCGGCCTATGACGCCTCCCCGGCCGCCCTCACCGGGAGTATGTCAAGGGCCTGTCTGGGCTGCCATGACGGCACGGTGGCCGTGTCCGGCACGAACTACATCACGCAGGCCTCGGCCGTCTGGATGCTCTACGACGGCGGTGTGAAGGTCGGCGGACAGGGAAGCGCGAACCCCTCTTCGGGCCTGAAAGGCAGCCACCCCATCGGCATCACTTACAATTCCGCCACCCTGCTGCCGGCCGCAGAGTTCAAGGACATCGCCGCCGACCCGGATGTCAAGCTGGAGAGCTCAAAGGTGCAGTGTGTTTCATGCCACAATGCACATAACAAGTTTCCCAACATGCTGGTAAAGTCCAACGCCGCCAGCGCTTTGTGCCTGTCGTGTCACGTTAAGTAACTTAATTGCCGAATCGTGCTCTGCACCCCGCCCGAACCACCCGCAGCCTTATGCGCAGCATAGGGTGCGGGCGCGTTTTGGGCGGTATCGCGTCCTGGACGGCAAAGTTGCCGCCAGACAACAAGGTAGGCGCCGCAAAGAGAATTGCATGGGAATTAGCATAGTATAAAAATTTGCGAATAAAGCAGCTATTTTGTTACAATTTATTATATAAATAACTTTTCACATTTTCCCGGTTTCAGCGTCTGCTTTCGGCTTTCTCGTTTAAGGACCATGCGATGAAACTTATAAAAACCTTCTCTTCAGTAAAACTTTTTTTTACGCTGTCGGCCCTTATGCTGGCGGCGTTTTTGCTGGGAGGGGTGATTCCCCAGGGTGAAGCGCCGCAGGCCTACCAGGAAATGTTCGGGCGCCTGGGCGGGAACCTGGTGGTGAACCTGCGGCTTAACGATGTTTTCTCCAGTTTTTTGTTCCTGCTGCTTATGGCCGGCGGTTTTCTGAATATCCTGGCCTGCACCATAAACCAGTGGAAGGTACTTAAAAGGCGCCCCGGGGTTTTTCTCAGCCACCTGGGCGTGATGCTCATGTTCGTGGGGGGGGCGGTGCACGGTCTTTTCGCGCAGCGGGGCGTGCTCGAACTTGAGACCGGCCAGGCGAAAGGGGAGTTCTTAAGCTATTCGGGCGGCTCGGTACCGATACCTTTCGAGGTCCTGCTTAAAAAATTCAACATACGCTATTACGACCAGGAAAAGCACATCATCCACGCCCTCAGGAAGAGCCAGGTACCCGGGAGCGACGGCGAGGACCTGCTGGAGTCCGTGGAAGTGCAGCCGGGCGGAGAGGCGCATTTCGCCGCGCCGGCCGTCAGCCTGTCGGTGGTTAAATTCTACCCTAATTTTTCCATTGGCGACTCCGGGCCGTTCAGCGTGGACGAGTCCAGGCAGAACCCGGCTTTGGAAGTTAAACTGCTGGACGGCAAGACGGCCAAATCCAGCTTCCTGTTCGCCAATATGCCGGATTTCCACGGCGTGCCCGACGTCGGCGGCGTGCGTTACGTTTACGAATACCAGCCCGGCCAGGTAAAACAGTTTGAAAGTTCCATAGCCTTTATGGAGGGCGGGGCCGAAAAGCTGGCAAAGGTCATAAGCGTTAATTCCCCGGCCGGCTACAAAGGCTACCGGTTCTACCAGTCCGGCTATGACCCTAAAAATCCGAATTACTCCAGCATACAGGTTTCTAAAGATCCCAGCGTGGGCTTCATCTATGCCGGTTTTGCCGTGCTGATGATAGGCCTTACCATGGCGTTCTGGAAGGAGATGAAATAATGGGAATAGCGCTTAAAGCTTCGTTCGTTTTCTACGCGGCGGCCATGGCGGCAACGCTGCTGGGCTTCCTTTTCAACAAGCCCTGGAAATTCAAATATTCCGTGCTTGCCTTGTTCGCGGGCTGGGTTTCCAGCACCGTTTTTATAGGCGCGCGCTGGTACTGGGCGGGCCGGGCCCCGCTTTCCAACCAGTACGAATCCCTGGTTTTCCTGATCTGGGCTTTCGTCAGCGCCTACCTGCTGTTCAAGAAATTTTCCGGCAGGGAGCTTGAGTGGCTGGCCCCCTGGACCGGTTTGGTGGCGCTGCTCAGCCTGGGCGGGGCCTCCTACC
>JAJZVJ010000347.1 GCA_021845705.1 bacterium | reverse complement strand
CTAAAGTAGAACATCTCTCCGGTTTTAACTTCGGCGCCGCCGACCTGGACCCTTCCATCTTCTTCGAGACGGCGGCCTCGCGCCTTGCCTCCGGAGGCAGGGCGCTCGCCTATTTCGCCGTTCCTGAGGACGCGGCCCGCCGCCTTGTGCTGGCGGTCTCCTTCGACAGGGAAGGCCGGATAGAGGTTTACTCGACGCTGGTGCAGGGCGCTTTCAAGGCTCTTACCCCCGCCTTCCCGCAGCTCCACCTTTTTGAGCGGGAAATATTCGAGGAGACGGGGCTCAAGCCCGAGGGCCACCCGTGGCTTAAGCCCCTGCGCTACAACACCCCCGGCGCGGTACCGGGAGTGGCCGACTATTTTACGGTGCACGGAAGCCAGGTGCACGAAGTGGCCGTCGGGCCCGTTCATGCCGGGGTGATAGAGCCCGGCCATTTCCGGTTCCAATGCCACGGCGAGCGCGTGTTCCACCTGGAGATAATGCTGGGTTATCAGCACCGCGGCGTAGAGAAACGCTTCATAGGCGGGCCTGACGGACGTTCCCTGCATTACGCTGAAACCCTGGCAGGCGATACCACGATCGGACACGGCTGGGCCTACTGCGGCGCCGTGGAGGGCCTCTGCGGCGTTAACGTGCCTCCCAGAGCACAGGTTCTGCGCGGCATAATGCTCGAACTGGAGCGCCTCGCCAACCATACCGGCGACCTGGGGGCCCTGGCCGGCGACGTGGCCTATCTGCCGACTTCCTCTTTCTGCGGCCGGCTGCGCGGAGATTTTCTTAACATGTCCGCGCTTTTATGCGGCAGCCGCTTCGGGCGCGGAATGCTGAAGCCGGGAGGAGTGAATTTCGACATCGACGATGCGCTGGCGGGCGAACTTAAAGCCCGTCTCTCGGCGGCCTTCGCGGACGTGCAGAGGGCGGTCTCGCTGCTCTGGGAGACCAGCTCCGTGACCGACCGGTTCGAGGACACCGGCGTTGTTTCAAGGCAGGCGGCGGAAGGCCTGGGGCTTGTCGGCCCCGCGGCGCGCGCTTCGGGCGTAGGCCAGGATACCCGCCGTAATTTCTCCAGCGGGCCGTACGAGGGGTTTACCCTGAGCGTTTCCGGCAGCGGGGACGTTTATTCCCGCGCGTATGTGCGGTGGCTGGAGATACAGAAATCCGCCGAGCTCATCTCGGGCTGGCTTGACGCGCTGCCTCCCGGTCCGGTAGAAGCCGGGTGCGCGGAGCTGCGGCCTTCCAGCGGGGCGGTTTCCCTGGTAGAGGGCTGGCGCGGCCAGATCTGCCACTTCGCGCTTACGGGACCGGACGGGAAGCTGCGTCATTACAAGGTGGTGGACCCGTCCTTCCACAATTGGCAGGGGCTGGCGATGGCGCTCCGGAACGGCGAGATCTCGGATTTTCCCCTATGTAATAAAAGTTTCAACCTTTCCTACTGCGGGAGGGACCTGTGATAAAAGCTTTGCTGGCCAGGCTTAAGCAGGGCCGCTGGACCATGCCCTTTCCCTCCGATGGAATTAAGCTGCCGCCGCGCTATCGCGGGCTGCCGAGGATCAGATCGTTGAACCTGGAAAAGGCGGCGGCGGCCTGCCCGTACGGGGCTATCTCGGCCGGCCAGGGCCTGGATATGGGCCGCTGTATTTTCTGCGGAGACTGCGCCAGGGCGGCGCCGGACGCGGTGGAGTTTACCGGCGAGTACAGGCTTTGCGCTTCGCAGAGGCGCGATCTGCTTCTCACGGAGAAAGAATTCAAACGCGCGGAAACGCTCACCCGCGACCTGTTAAAGATCTTCGGCCGCTCCTTCAAACTGCGGCAGGTCAGCGCCGGCGGCTGCGCGGCCTGCGAGGCCGACTGCAACGTCCTGCAGACCATCGGTTTCGACCTCGGCCGTTTCGGGGTGCAGTTCGTTTCCTCCCCCCGTCATGCCGACGGGCTCCTGGTCACAGGCCCGGTGACCAAGAACATGGAACTCGCCCTGAAGAAGACTTACGCCGCGATGCCCTCCCCTAAAGCGGTAATAGCCTGCGGCGCCTGCGCCATAGCCGGCGGCCCCTACGCCGGCCATGAAGAATGCTTAGGCATCCCGCCCGAAATACCCGTGGACCTTTACATCCCGGGCTGCCCGCCCCACCCGCTTACGATACTGGACGGGATACTGCGCCTCATAGGCAGGGCCTGATGACGCCCGCCGGCTTTTCCCGTTAACGCCTGCCGGCGCAATGAGGTTGACATCCCGGCCTGAAGTTGTATAATTATTAAAACGCGGCTAGTTGAGGAATGTCAATGCTGAAAATTCTTCTCCCCTTTCTTCTTCTGCTCCCCTCGGGCTCTTACGCCGCCGAAGCCAGGATCGATCTTGAAACCATTTCGGCGGCCGGCCTCAGGGAACTCTCCCTGCCCCAGGCCCCCGCTGTCTCCGTGCCTTTCCGGGCCGACGCCTGTGCCGGGGATAAGTACTTCAACGCGTATATCCTGAAAGCCATAGATTACCTCTACGCCAACTACGGGAAGCTCGGTTACGATATCAACTCCATCCTTACGCACGATATCACCTACCATACCTTCGGCGTTATTGCGGCCCGCCACGCGCCGCTCACTATGTGCGTGGCCGCCCAGATGGAGATAATCCTGACCGCCTTCGAGGTCTACGCGAAAGAGACCGGGGACTACACCATCTACAATTATCTCCCGAAGCGCAGCTTCGAGGGGCTTTCAGTTACCGACCTTAAGGGGCACATCTGGGTGAACCCTGCTTTCAAAGCCAACGGCACCGCCGACGCGCTTGTAAACTTCGGCATGGGGGAGCGCCGCACTTTCGAGAACCTTGAGCCGGGCGATTTCGTGAATATAAACCGCACCACTAAGACCGGCCATGCCGTTACCTTCATAGGCTACATAGACCAGGCCGGCAAGATACTGCCCAAATACGACGACACCGTTATCGGGTTTAAATATTTTTCTTCGCAGGGCCGCGCGGCCGCCGGCGAAGGCGGCCTGGATTACCGCTACGCGGTCTTCAGCAAGTTCGGCTGTCCGGCCATGCCGTATAACCGCGACTGCAACGTGATTTACTCTACAGACCAGAAGATGCTCAATACCGGCGCCATGCTGGCCCCTAAATACTGGACAGGGGTAATGCCGCAGGCTTCCGACGCGCCCCCCGCCGCCGAAACCGAGCTTAACCGCGGCTTCTTCAACGGCCTGACCACCGACGACTGAAGCCCATTATGAATAAAAAAAGCCCCCGGCTCACCCGGGGGCTTTTTTTTATGTGCGCGCGGCATGCGCGCACGCTTGGGGGTGAAAGTCCCCTACGGGGGTTGATAGAACCTACTGTTAGCCAAAGGCAAGGGTGTCCGCCGCGAGGCGGAATCTGAAGGAAGCCGGAGGCAAAGTC
>JAJZVJ010000346.1 GCA_021845705.1 bacterium | reverse complement strand
CGGAGTTCGTGAAAGATATCCTCCAGCACGGAGGCCTGCCGGCTTTTCTGGCGCAGCACCTCCTCGCGTATCTGCACTATGGCCTGGGCGGCGCTGAGGCCGTCCGGAGAGCGGCGCATGGGATAGCGCCTGGCCAGCCGCGCGGCCTCGGCCACGCGGACCATGAAGAACTCGTTGAGATTGGTGCTGACTATAGCGGCGAAGCGCAGGCGCTCCAGCAGGGGGACGCTCCGGTCCGCGGCTTCGCCCAGGACGCGGTCGTTGAAGCTGAGCCAGCTCATGTTCCTGTTGAAGAACTGGCGGCGGGAAAGGGAATTGATCTGCATATATTCTCCGGCACGGGGCTGCAAGCCGCGGCCCCTCCGGCTATATTATAAACAAGGCGTGTTCAGAGCGTGTAAAATGCGGGTAAAGCCGGGGTAAAATCAGGCCGTCCGGCCGTCCGATGCGCATAGCGCTTGTACGGCACAGGCATAGCCTAGAAAGCCGGGATATTCTCGGTGGCCTGAGACGGGCTCTTGATAAAACAGCTGAGGACCCTGTGATATTTATCCATGGGCTCGGCGTGCATGGGGAATTTCTGCGCAAGTTTCTCGTCGAATTCAAGGAGATTGTCTATATGCTCCAGCTTCGCCCCCAGCTCGTTATCGTCGCTCTTGATCTCGTTCTCATACTCCCAGAAATTGGAGACCGAGTGGAAAGCGGCGGAGTTGATGTGGAAAGCGCTGATATGGTCCAGCGACGGTTCAAGCGCGGCCTTGCCCATCTGCACAAGGTATTTCTCCTTCCGGTAAAGGCAGATCACCGGGGCCACGCGGATCCTATTTATGATGGAAGAGGCGAAATGCTCGGAAAGGGCCGTCTTCATGTCTTTTGGCAGGGACCTTTCCAGGATGTCGCGGAACTTGGCGTCGGTAAAATGGATTATATCGTGGAGACTTTCTTCTTTCACAAGATTTTTAATTCTCCCGGACGAGAACTCCGACCGGAAAAGGAGCCCCTTGTGCGAGAAGCCGTGCCCCTTGTACTGGACGTACACGTTGCTGCCGTCACCCTTGTACCTTATGCGCATACTGGCGCCGGAATGAAAAATATCAAAATCAGGCGTGTCTATGAACTGGTCCATGAAGACGGCGCTTTTGATATGCCTTATCACCTTTTTTTTGGCAAAGTAGGCTTTTATGGCCTTTGCGGTCTCAGGGGAGATCTTCTTTTTGGCCTCGATCTCTATCCTGGAGGCGTTGTGTACCCTCAGCTTGTGACAGACGTAGGAAATCAGGAATTCGTTCATAATTTTTCGGTAAAGCGCCGCGCCCGGCAAGCCCGCTTACGTGGAATATAATAGCAGATGGCAGTCCTCAAGGCAAAGGCCCGCTCACCGGGCCGGCGGCGACCCCCCCTCGTCAAATCTGCCGGTGGCGAGCAGCTGTTCTATCTTATAAGTCCCGGTCTTGCGGCCCTTAAGGAAACCGTCCCAGGCGGCTTCGGCGAAGATCCCGCTGGCCAGGAGGTCAAAGAGCCATTCATTGGCGTATTCCAGCGGGCCCGGCGGATTTATCCCGGCGTGGATATCCTGCAGCCAGCGGCCGTTGCGGGCCTCATGCGGGCCTATAGGGTCGGTCATCAGTATCGGCAGGCCCAGGGCGCAGTAAAAAGACAGCTCGCTGGGTTTTGTCCAAAGGATGTCCACCACACGCAGGGCCGCGTTGAAGGCGTCGAAATACTCCCGGATCTCGGAGCTGTAGATAAGGAAAATATTCTTTCCCTCGCAGGAACCCAGCCCCGCTTCCTCAAGGTATTTTTTCATCAGCCGGCAGATATCGCCGCGGATGCCGGCGGACAGGTAGACGACGACATCACCCGCCATGATGCGGCTTTTCAGCGAGGAAAGAATGGTCACCACATGGCTGGACTGCGCCCCGGAGCCGCCGATAGCGAACAAAATGCGCAAAGGCTCCAAAGGGACCGCCGCCGGGCGCGACTGGCCCAGGCATTGTTCCACGAACTGGCCGTTGAGATAGAAGAACTGTCCGTAAGGGTCCAGGCGCAGCAGCCGCGCGAACAGGTCCTGCCGGAGGACGCTCAGCGTGCCCGGCGGGCCCAGGTTTTCCTTCGGCAGAGGGAAACCGGTGAGGTGGATATGCGCTTCCGGCACGCCGTAAGAAAGCAGCCGCTGCTTTACCTTGCCGGCCGGGGCTATATATTGGACGTCGCTCTTGCGCGGATCGTGCGCCACCCAGACGCGGTTGAAATCGGAGTCGCAGATAAGCAGGTAGTTGTTCTTGCGCCTGGAACGGTAGTCGAGCGCTATCGCCGAAGCGTAGAACGTGTTGACCACGGGGAGAGCGGAGCCCTCTACATATTTAGCCAGGGAGGACCCCATCGGGCCGTCCTCGATAAGCCGGCGCAGCAGGGCGGTGGCGGAGCTGGGCGCGGAAAGGTCGCGGGCCGGGTAATAGTCGGGGATCCCCTCAGCGAGGTGCATCGCGCGCAACAGCAGGCTGCCCACCAGCGGGATATCCTCGGCCCGCGAAAGGAAATAGTACAGGGCGCGGATGCGGTCCCACAGGCGGATCTCCTTCGCGGAACAGAAACCCGGCGAGCCGTCTATCAGCAGCGCCCCCCCGGCGCAGTCCCGCAGCGCGTAAGCGGCGCGCATGTGCCCCAGCCCCATCAGAGCCGAGACAACATGGGCCGAAGCTTCCCGGGACGTCATTTAAAGGTTTCCGCGTCTATGACCGTATTGTCAGGCAGCACCGTTCCGCGGGGGATGACGACTATCCCGTTGATGATATGGAACTTCGCGGTCTCCTCGTTCTGAACGGTAATATTCGTGTCGACCGAGCCGCGTACCACAGAATTAGCGCCTATCACCACGTTCTTATCGATGATGGCCCGCTCTACGGTCACGCCGGCTTTCCAGCCGAACCCGGAGTTTTCCTGACGCTCGGCGGGCAGGGAGAAGAAGCCGTCGGGGTAATAGTCGTTGCCCATGATGATCGCCTGGTTAACTTCGGTCCCAGGGCGTATATAGGTGCGGAGGCCGACGATGGACCGGCGCACCTTTGCGCCGCGCAGCACGGAGCCGTCGCAGATCAGCGAGGCGTCGATGCCGCTGTCGAACACCTTGGGCGCCGGCAGGTTCCGGTGGTGGGTGTAGACCGGCATCTCGAAGTCGTAGAACGAGAAAGCCGGGCGTTCGTCCAGCAGGCCCATGCTGGCGTCGAAGTAGGACTTTATGGTCCCGATATCTTCCCAGTAACCTTCGTACGCATAGCGCTGTATGCGGTGCGTGCCTATCGTCTTGGGAAAGATCCCCTTGCCGAAATCATGCTCCTGCGGATACTCGGCGAGCAGGCCGAGCAGCACTTTTTTATCGAACAGGTAGACGCCCA
>JAJZVJ010000345.1 GCA_021845705.1 bacterium | reverse complement strand
TGTAAACCTGGCCGTCCGCCGCGATAAAACACTGCCCTATTCCGGCCTTGCAATAAAAATTGCGTGCTCCCGCGAATCTGGCGATAACGCCGTCGGAATCGCCGGGGGCGGGCAGCAACCCCTTGTTGAAGAGTTCTCTCGTCTTCATGCCGGACAGCGCCAGCTCCGGAGAATCCTTGGCGCCGCCTACCGGGGAGATCGAGGAGAATCTCATGCCGGAGGCTCCGAGTTCGCCGAGACAGAAATTCTTGAATTCCCCGACTTGCCCCGCGGTGCTTTCCTGGACCAGGGCCGTTATGGAGACCGGGACCTTGCGGGAGACCAGAAGTTTTATTCCGGCCACAGCTCTCTTGAAGGCTCCGCGCCCGCGGATGGCGTCGTGTGTTCCCTCGAAGAAATCCAGGCTGGCCGCTACAAGAGCCACCCCGGACTCTTTCAGCATGGCGGCGGCCGCCTCCGTGACAAGGGTGGCGTTGGTCATCAGGTTGACGCGCATCCGCCGCGCCCGCGCCATAGCGAGCGCTTCGGGGAGCAGGGGGTTCAGCAGCGGTTCGCCGCCGTTGATCGTCAGGGTCGTCGGCTCAAGAGCGTCGATGCCGGCGAATACCTTTGCCAGGATCTCCCGGCTCATGTCTTTTTGGGAGAGCGCGGCGAAGCAGTGGGCGCAGCGCAGGTTGCAGCGGCCCGAGAACTCCAGGTCCACCGAGGCGAGCCTGCTCTTCTCCCTGATAACGATGCTGCGGTCTTCTTCGCGGCCGGTGTCTTCGCCGGCTATGCCTTTGGCGGCCAGCTTGTCGTAGATGAATCTTTCCTTTTCCGTCATCTCGGCGGTGGTCCTCTTCGCGGCCATAGCCTGAAGGACGTCCACCGCTTCCTGGTTCATCTTTGCTTTGTAGCCGCTGGCTGTATGGTGCAGCCAGATGCCGTCCTGGGACCGCTTGATGACGCAATTGATTATAAGCATGGATTATAAGTTAAAATTGTATGGAACGCAGCCTCCATGGGTCCTCCTGTCACTGCCGGACTTGCATGGAGGCTGCGCCCGTTTTTACTTCTTCACTTAGTCGGGATTATGGGTGCAGTCTCCACCATCTCCGACGCAGTGCTGTACGCTCACGACGGCAACCGCAACTTCATTGTGTTCTTCGAACAACATGCGTTACCTCCGTTGCTTTTCACTTTCTCCCGGGCCTGTACAAGCCGGCCAGGAAATTTTCGGCTCACTTCTTCTCAACAAGGTCCATCCCGCACTTGGGGCATTTGCCTGGCTTGTCGCCCTGGTAGTCGCCCATGGGGCAGACATATGTTTTGCTCCGCTCCGCCTTCTTCTCGGCCAGGTTCATGCCGCATTTGGGGCATTTGCCGGGTTTGTTCCCTTGGTAATCCCCCATTAGGCAGACATATATTTTATCCTGGCCCGCCTCCTTCTTGTTTATATACTTCTCCGGATCCTTACTGAACGGTTTGTCGCAGCCTGGGCAGCAGAAGTAGTAGACCTTGCCCTTGTAGGAAGCCGAGAGGGTCTCCGCCGTCACCTTGAACTTCTCGCCGGTTACCGGGCAGACCGCTTCTTTTCCTATTTCCTCTTTCGTTATTTTTCGCTGCGCCGCTTTCGCCTTAACGGCGGCTTTAGTGTTTTTCTCCTGCTCCTGGCTCTTGTCAGCCTCTTTTGCCGGCTTTGCGCTTTCGGCGGCAAAAGCCGCAGAGCAGCCTAAAACCAGGGCGAACCCGCACAGCATTGTCAGTTTCTTGTTCATATTTTTTCCATTAACCGTATAACTTCGTTTCTCTCTATATTCCGGAACTGCGTATTTCAGGTCAGGCGTCCAGGCTTACCGGCTCGCACAGTGCCGCCGGGTCTCCGGCTGCCCGGCCGCAGGCTTTACATATGAACCGCGCGTCCCTCGCCGCCGCTTTCACGGCTTCAAGCGCGTCTTTATCCGCCATCATGTCGCATATATGTTTTTTTGAACAGCAATCTTTTTTAGGTTCTTGCATTGTGTTTCTCCTTGATTCCGCGCTCAGGCGGTTTAATGCGCGTGCTCCGCGTCCCTTGTGTCATTCGCCGGCGTGCTCTGCACGGCGGAGGTGGATACCGCAGTAGGGGTGGACACCGTTACTTCATGAGAAGCGGACTTGTCCTGGTCGTGTTCCATTTTGCCCATCATACCATGTCCGCCCGAAAGCAACATCGCGCCCATCATTACAACCATTATAATTATTCCAGCCGTTGCCATTTCGCTCCTTTAAGGCTTTCCTTATTTCTTCTCAACCAGGTCCATGCCGCATTTCGGGCATTTCCCCGGTTTGTCGGTTTGATAGTGGCCCATGGGACAGACATAGGTTTTGGAAACCTGTTTCGTCGTGGGCTTAGCGCTGTCGCCGGTACCGGCGGCGGGCGCGGGGACTACCGTATTAATGAATTCATCCAGTTCCGCATCCGTGCCGGAAAAGGGCGGCATGGGTTTCTTGGGCGCTTTTAATAATTTCTTCAACTCGTCTTTCGGATGATGCCGCAGATGCTCGTCGAGCGCGGGGCCCACTTTTCCGCCTTTGCCGTTGTATTTGTGGCAAAGCAGACAGTTGTATTTCTGAAGCGCCGCTTTAGTCGCTTTTTCTTTTAGGATCTCGCTTTTCGTCCGCGTTATTTTTTTGGAGGCCGGCCCATTAGCCGCATCCCCGGCAGCGACCGTGGCGGAGGAATTATGTTCTTCGTCCCCGTGTGCCCCGGCCGGCCCGGCGCTGATCAAGCCCGTTAAAAAAAGGACCGCGACTGTCAGTTTTATGGTTTTCATTCTTTTCTCCTTAATTAGCTAAAGCTGTGCTCTTTCTTCTTCCAGAGGTAGAAGACCACCGGGTAGACCAGCAGCTCCAGCGCGAAGCTGCTGAACAGGCCGCCTATCATGGGCGCGGCTATGCGCTTCATTACGTCGGAGCCCGTGCCGAGCGACCACATGATGGGGATAAGGCCCATGGAGGCCGCCGCCACCGTCATCATCTTCGGGCGCACCCTTTTTACCGCGCCGTGCATGATGGCTTCTTTCAGGTCGTCGGAATTGTTCATGCGCCCCTGCGCCTTCATGTCGGAGTAGGACATGTCCAGGAACAACAGCATGAACACGCCCGTCTCCGCGTCCAGGCCCATCAGGGCTATCATGCCCACCCAGACGGCTATGGATACATTATAGCCGAGGATATACAGGAACCAGACCGCCCCTATCAGCGAGAACGGCACGGCCATCAGCACTATTAAAGTCTTGGCCGCCGACTTGGTGTTAATATAGAGCAGGATAAAGATTATAAGCAAAGTGAGCGGAAGCACTACCTTCAGCCTTTCGCGCACGCGCAGCATATTCTCGTACTGCCCGCTCCATTCCAGCGAATAGCCGGCCGGGAGCTTGAGCTT
>JAJZVJ010000344.1 GCA_021845705.1 bacterium | reverse complement strand
AGCGCGGCTTCCCTGCCGAACAAGCTGGTGCCGCCAAGTATCAGGCTGCGCATTGTCAGTTGTATAGTCTACAAATTTTTTCCGCTTTTCCGTCGCTCAGGCTGAAACAGCGTGGTGCGTTGTTTATGGGACGTGCTTGGGAGGCATCTGTCGGGGTTGTCTTGGCCCCCCGTTCCTGCTTTGGTTGTTTTTTGTGTGTATAGTTAACAGTTGTTAACTATTTCTTTTGATTGGAAAATGTGCTTGAAAAAATAGTTAACATATGTTAATATATTGCTATGGCAAGGGAATATTATTCTGTTCCTGAGGCTGCCGCCATGCTCGGACTTAGCCGTATCGCTGTTTTCAAGCGGGTGAAGTCCGGGCGGATTGCGGCTTTGCGCATTGGGCGCAACTGGGCTATACCGGCCTCGCTCCTCCCCGTGCGGGAGGGAGTTAGCGTGGATGCTCATGCTGTTGGCCAAGCGCCGAAAGTTCAGGACCAGGTCGAGCAGACTGTCTCGAACGACGCCGCTATGGATTCAATGGGTTGGGATTGATTATACCACGGTTTGTATTGACCTGGGGCAAAGATCTCTCCGGCCTTGGGGTGCGGATATCGCCTGATCTTGTTTTTGTGTGAGCAGGGGTACCGCGCTTACGGTTAGACGTTTTTTGTGCGCGTCCGGATGTTTCATGTGAAAACATTTCGCCTGCGGCGTCGCTAGTGGCGCCTGCGGCAGTTAAAACCTTATGCCGCGGTAAAAACAGTTTTCACGTGAAACAGTAGGGAAAAATTTGGCGCAAGCCGTATAAGTGAAAAGTGCGACTGCGTTGTGGGATTGACTTTAATTCCGCAAAACTATACAATTCCTCTGTTCTTATATGGCGGAGTCCTGTGTTTCATGTGAAAACAACGGTCACGCTTCATATTCAAGGAGAACGTATGGCAGAGATAGTGGCTATAGCTAATCAGAAGGGAGGGGTGGGGAAAACCACTACGGCCATAAACTTGGCGGTGGCTCTGGCCGCCTTCGATTACGAGACGCTGCTTATAGATTTCGATCCACAAAGTAATGCCACCTCCGGCCTCGGGGTGGATATCACCAAGAACAACAAAAACATCTATGACGTGCTGAGCGGCCACTCCTCCGTGGAGGCGGCTATACACCAGACCTCGGTGGAATGGCTGGACATTGTTCCTACCAGCCATAATCTGGCTGGGGCGGAGATAGAACTGGTCAGCGAATTTTCCCGCGAGTCGGTACTTAAACGTTCCCTTGAGAAAGTGGGGGGGATGTATAAATTCGTAGTTATAGATTGTCCTCCGTCGCTGGGCTTGCTGACGGTGAACGCCCTTAATGCCGCGAACTCGGTGGTGACCCCGGTACAGTGCGAGTATTACGCCATGGAAGGTCTGGCCTATTTTATGAATACCGTGGAGAAGATAAAGCAGGCCCTTAACCCGGGCTTAAAGATAGACGGCGGGGTGGTGACCATGTTCGATTCGCGCATAAACCTGGCAAACCAGGTGCGGGAGGAGATAAGCCGCTATTACGGGGAGAAACTATATAAGACCGTGATCCCTCGCAATGTCCGTCTGGCGGAGGCGCCCAGCTACGGGCAGCCCATCTTCGTCTATGACCCAAGCTCGCGCGGCGCGCTGGCCTACAAGGAGTTGGCGCTGGAATTTCTGTCGCGCAGGGGCGTGGACGTGTCTGTATACAAGAATTCAGATCTTTACGTCAACGAAGAGACCGAACTGGAATACGACCTGGGCGGCTAGGCGTCTCCGCGGGCCCTTAACATAAGGAAGGAACGGCATATGAGAAAAGCTCTTGGCAGAGGTATAGACTCCCTGATAACCAAGGTTCAAAACAACGATATCTCCGGGGATATAGTGCAGAAGATCCCGGTGAACAGGATAATACCCAACCCGTACCAGCCGCGCCGCATTTTCGACGAGGCCAGGCTGGCCGAGCTGGCGGAGTCAATAAAGGCCGGTGGGCTGCTACAGCCCATCACGGTTTGGCGGAACGGCGGCGATGACGGGTATACGGTGCTGGCCGGAGAGCGGCGCCTGCGCGCCTGCAGGCTGGCCGGCCTGGCCGAGATAGACGCGATAATAAGGAAAGACTTGGACGACGAACAGAAACTCGGGCTTTCGCTCATAGAGAATATACAGCGCGAGGACCTGAATGCGGTGGATACCGCGATGGCTTACCGTCAGTTGATGGACAAGTTCGGCGTTTCGCAATCCGACATAGCGGGCAGGGTGGGGAAGTCCCGTTCTGCCGTTTCCAACACGCTGCGTCTGTTGGAGCTGGACGCGGAAATCCGTCAGGGGGTCCAGAGCGGGACGATAGACGAGGGCCACGCCCGCGCCCTGATCTCCGTCCCTGACGCGGGCAAGCGCCGCGAGCTTTACCAGCGCATAGTGGCGGAGCGGATGACGGTGCGTGAGGTGGAGGCCATGGCGCACGGCTTCCATCCGGACAGGCAGCGCGCCCCCCGCGCCCCCCGCACAGGCTCCCGCCGCACTCCCGAGGTGATGGAACTGGAGGCGGTGCTGGAGAAGACGCTCGGCACGAAGGTGGAGGTCTGTCCGGGGCCCGGCCCGCAGAACGGAAAAATTGTGATACACTATTTCTCGCTGGACGACCTGGATAGGGTAACACAAATTATAAAAAAGTGACACGAAAGAAAATAGAACGCAACCTCCTGGCGGCCGCGGTCTCCGTCTTTCTGGCGGCAGTTCCGCCGGCGCCGGCCGCGCCCGCGGGCAACGGCCCGGCCTTCTCGGCCGGGGCCACGTCTTTCGTCCCGGCGTATTTCGCGCCAGAGATGAACCTCGGGCGCTACTATATGTACGCCGACGGCGGCTTCAACGCCGACTGGTACGTGGGTTATAACAACTGCTGGATAGTCAAGCTGCCGCCGATACCTACGGGCGGCTACGCGCGGGCCTTCATCGGCGCCAAGCTGGGCCGAGCCAAGATCATGTCGTGGCCGTCCCCCTGGGACACGGACCCCATCCCCGGCAAGATTTATATGGCCGTCAACCAGACTCCGGACTTCAGTTCGGACCACACCTATTTCCTGGTGGACGCGGCCGATCTGCCACGGGAGCCCTTGCCGAACGACTCGCTCGACGGCGTGAACTCCTCCCGCTGGTTCTGGGCGGAAGTTCCGCTCTCGCGCGTTTCCGCCGACAAAGATAATTATCTGGCGCTGTGGTCTTCCTCGCAGTATTTCACCTCCTCTTCCAGCTCGCCAATAATAGCGGCTGCCATCAGCTCCGACAAGGACCAGGACGTCTGGCTGAACCGCTCCGTAATGGGTAACGCTCCTTCCGGCGGCGACGCGCTGGAGACCCCGATAAAAGGCATAAAGCCGGCTATGGCCGTCAAGCTGGTGCCCTCAAACCCCTACA
>JAJZVJ010000010.1 GCA_021845705.1 bacterium | reverse complement strand
GGCCGCGGGCGCGGTCCCGGCGGGAGGGAACACCCACCTTGCGAGCAAAGCGCCCAGCGTCATGCAAACCGGCACTACCAGCAGCCAGATAAGCCAGCTTTTCTCCCCGTCGCCTTCCCGCATAGATCCTCCAGAATGGCCGGCCCAGGGGCCGGCCGCGTTAGTAAACCGGTCTATACAATTATACTTAACCTCGCGCGCAGAAGTTCCGGTCGCGGGCGTAAACGGCGGTTTTCGGGGTACGGCCGCCCCGCCCGGGGGATTCCCGACGGGGGCGGCGTGATTATTATATAATACCTGGAAAGTATGACGAATAAAGGGGAGGCTTTAAGATATTTCTGCGTGCTGCTGCTGGCGGCGGCGGGCTGCGCCGCGCGCTATGAGGACGGCGTGGTGCTGGAGCGGCAGGGGAGGCTTTTGCAGGCCGTGGACAGATACAAGGCGTTCGCCGCTAAAAACCCCTCGGCCCCGGAAGCCCCTAAAGCCCTTATGGCGGCGGCCCAGATCTACTCCCTGAAACTCGGGCTCTGCGCCGAGTCCAAACCGCTCCTTGAGCGGCTCGCCAGGAACTATCCCGCCTTTAAAATGCCGGAGGACGTTTTCAGGCAGATCTTCGTCTGCCCCGATTATTTCCCCGCCGGGCCGGGAACCAGGTGGGTATACGGCGACTCCCAGACCCTGGGCCAGAACGCCAGGCAGGTGGTGGAGGTAACGGAGCACAGCGTTAAAGCCTCGGTCATAAAAAGCGAGTTTTTCGCCGGCAGCGAAAAGGTGAGCAGCCAGCGGAAAAACTACGGTTTTAAGAACATGAACTTCATTGAGACCCAGGGCGGCAAAGACACGCTTATCCTGGACTACCCGCTGGAGCAGGGCAAAACCTGGCGGTCCCGGGGACCGGAAGGCCGCCTGGAGTTCAGGGTGGAAAAGACCGGCCTGAAGGTAAAGGTGAAGGCCGGGGAATTCCAGGATTGCGTAATGGTACGCCGCAGGGCGAACGGCGGGCCTTCCTGGATAAACGAATATTACGCCCCGTGGACGGGCAAAATACTTACCAGCATCGCCGGACCCGGCTTTGAGAACAGGGTTACGGAATTATTGTCATATGAAGAAAAAAAATAGCGAACCTCCCCCTCCCGCGGCCCCGGGCCTTTTCGGGGACAGCCTCCCCGCCCCGGCGCCGGCCAGGAAGAACGGGCTGCTCGCTTTCTCTTATTCCAAGATGTCGCTGTACGAGGAGTGCCCGCTCAAGTACAAGTTCAAGTACATCGACAAGATCAAGGAAGAGCCCAAGTTCTACTTCGCTTTCGGCAACAGCATACACACGGCGCTGGAGTTCCTTTATTCCGTAAAGGCCCCCCCTTTCCCCGCGCTGGAAGAGCTGCTGGAGGCTTTCAGGCTGGACTGGAACAAAAAATCCTATCTTGAAAAAGGCTACCGCACCCCGCAGCGCGCCGACGCCGATTACCAGAAAGGCCTGGTGATGCTTAAGGCCTATTACGAGCAGAACCGCGCCGGCTTCAAGCCGCCGTTCCTGGTGGAGTATTCCACCGACGTGGAAGTGGACGGCCTGCTGGTGCGCACCATCTCCGACCGGATAGAGTACCTCGGCGGCGGCGAGATAGAGATAATAGACTACAAGACCGGCAAGGACGTGAAGCGCCAGCCTTCCCAGCTTTACATGTACCAGAAGATAAACGAACTGGACCCCCGGCTGAAGGAAAAGATAGCGGAGACCTACGGCAAGCGGGTCAGCTCCGTAAGGGTGCGCCAGATGCAGTACTACCATGTGCCTACGCTCAAGCCGTACGTCTTCGAGCGCGCGGACGACAAAGAGATAGGCGCTTTCTGGGACCGCGTCCTGGGCGTGGCCGAGAATATACGCGGCATCAGGTTCGACCCTACCCCGGGCGAGCAGGCCTGCGCCTGGTGCGATTATAAGAGCCTATGCCCCCATTTCTTCGGCGGGCACCCGCATCCCGCGGAGCAGCTCTCATCCACTACTGAAAATATAGAAGCGCTCGTAGACCGTTACGGGCGCCTTAAAGAGCGCATGGACGAGCTGCAGGCCCAGCTTGACGAAGTGGGCGGCAGTATAGCCCGCTCCGCCAAAGACGGCGCGCAATACGCCGGCTCCCAGTATACCGCCCGGGTAAAAAAGAACTCGAAATGGGAGTTCAGGGACCGGGAAGCCGTGATAAAAGTGCTGAACGACTTCGAACTTTACCAGAAGGCCCTGACGCTGACGCTTACCGGCATAAGCGGCGTGCTGGACAGCGCGGATATCTCCGAGGACGCGCGCAAAAAGCTGCTGGAGCAGGCGGTGAAGAAAACCGCCGTCGACATAAAGATAGTGAAGAAGGAAGGATTGATCTGACAGTTTCTCAGCCGGGTGGCTGTGCGGCGGGATACGGAAGGTTCGTGAGCTGTCGGAGGGGTGGGCGGGGTATGCGAAAAAGGTGCCAGCCTCCTTTTTGAGAGGAGCCAGGGTACTTCCCCGCAACACGTTACAAAAAGGAGGCTGGCACCTTTTCCGGGGCCCCCCCTTCCCCAAAGGGTTCGCGGGACAAAACCCCTGCCACCCCTCCGTGGAATGCCGCAGTTAACATTTTTTGAAGCTGATATGCCTGAAAAATTCATAATCGTGCTGGACCAGGGGAGCTCTAGCTCCCGCGCCCTCGCCCTCGGCCTGGAGGGCAATATCCGCTATAAGGCCCAGCGCAAAATAGAGCCCGCTTACCCGGCCCCGGGCCGCGCCGAATACGACGCGGAGAAACTGTACCTTTCCCAGGCGGACAGCCTTACGGAGGTTCTCTCCAAACTCCCCGCCGGTTCCGAAGTCCTGACCCTGGGCATAGCCGCCCAGCGCTCCACCGTGGTTTTCTGGGACAAGAACACCGGCGCACCCCTGGCGCCGGCGCTCAGCTGGCAGGACGGGCGCGCGCTTGAACTGCTGGGCAGGATCCCGCTTTCCAACACGAAGATACACGACATTACGGGCCTTTATAAAACGCCTTACTACAGCGCCTCAAAGATAGCCTGGGCCCTTGAGAACTTTCCCGAAGTGAAAGCCGCCGCCGCTGAAAAACGCCTGCTGATAGCGCCGGTGGCCGCCTACGTGCTCTGGCGCCTGTCGGGAGGCAAGACCTTTGTGATAGATCCCTCGCAGGCCCAGCGCACCCTGCTCCTGAACCTGCGCCGCCTGAGGTGGGAGCCTAAACTGCTTTCCGCCTTCGGCCTGATCCCGGAATACTTGCCGGCGATCAAGCCCAGCATGGGCCGGATGGGGGTAGTGGAGGCCGCGGGCCGCCGCATCCCCGTTACCGCCATGCTCGGGGACCAGCAGGCCGCCATGCTGGGGCTGGGCCTTGAAACCTCCAACTCCGCCGCCCTGAATTACGGCACGGGCGCCTTCCTGCTGGTTAACACGGGCAGAAAGCCGCTGAAGATACGCGGCCTCCTGAATTCAATAGGCTGGCAGGACGGGAACAGAAAGAGGAGCGCCTGCTATTTCACGGAAAGCACCGTGAATTCCGCCGGGACCGCGCTTGAATGGCTGCGGCAGAAATTCGGCATTTTCGACGATATAGGCGACGTGGACGGGATGTGCAGGAAGTCGAAGAACCGCATCCACTGCCTGCCGGCTATCGGCGGCCTTGGCGCGCCTTACTGGGATTTCAATACTTTCACCACTTTTACCGGCTTCTCCCCCCACTCCGACAAATACGACGTGGTGCGCGGCGTCACCGAAGGCATCGCCTACATGGTGGGCGACGCCTTCGACCTGGTGAAGAAAAAGGGAATTAAGATAGAGGAATTGAAAGTTTCCGGCGGGCTTTCCAAAATAGACTGGCTGCTGCAGTTCCAGGCGGACATCACCGGCGCGCGCCTTACGGCCCTTGAGGAGAGCGAAGCTACCGCCATGGGGGCCGGGCTTGCCGCGGCGCGCGGGCTGGGGCTTTCCCCGCACTGGGCCCCCAAAGTTTCTGACAGGGTTTTCACGCCGGCGATAGGCGAGGAGGAGCGGCAGAACCTGCTGAAGGGCTGGCGCATCTTCGTGAAAGACATACGCCGCACCAGCCGGGACCTTAGGAAACTTAACGTCCTTCCGCACAGCTGACGGTCCGCCGGGTCTATTTCTTACCTTCTTCCAGATACAGCAGGGCTTCCATGGCGGCTTTGCACCCGGCGCCGGCGGCTACCACGGCCTGCTTGTAGCGGGTGTCCATAACGTCTCCCGCCGCGAAAACTCCGAAGACCGAGGTCGCCATTTTTTCGTCGGTAACTATATAGCCTTCCTCGTCCAGGTTGAGCTTGCCTTTGAAGATAGCCGTGGCCGGGGTGTGGCCTATGGCGATAAAGATCCCGGTGGTTTCAAGGCGGCGGCCGGCGCCGGTGACCACGTTCTTGAGCTCTATCCCCGTCACCTTGGCGTCGCCGGTGATCTCCACCGGGGTGTGGGAGTAGACTATCTCTACTTTAGGGTTGGCGCGGAGTTTTTCCTGCAGGCGGAAAGTCGCGCGCAGCTGGTCCCGGCGGTGCACCAGGTATACCTTCGAGGCGAACTTGGTGAGGAACAGGGCGTCTTCCGCGGCGGAATCCCCGCCGCCGATGACGCATACTTCCTTGCCCCTGAAAAAGAAACCGTCGCAGGTGGCGCAGCCCGATACCCCTTTACCTATGAACTTCCGCTCCGACGGCATGCCGAGCCACCGCGCCTGCGCCCCGGTGGCGGCTATCACGGCGCCGGCCGTGTACTCCCTGCCGCTGCCGGCTTTAAGCCTGAAAGGCCGCCCGGAAAGGTCCACGGAGGCTATCTCTTCGTTAAAAACGGCGGCGCCCAGGCGCGCGGCCTGCTTAAGCATCTTCTGCATAAGGTCGGCGCCTACCACCGGCTCGACGAAGCCCGGATAATTCTCTATCTCCATGGTCTGCAGCAGCTGCCCGCCGGGCGCCACCCCGCCGAAAAGGGCGGTTGAAGCCCCTCCGCGGGCGGAGTAAATAGCCGCCGTGAACCCCGCCGGGCCGGAGCCGATGATGACGATCTCGAAATGTTTGACCTGGTCGTTCATGATAATTACCTTTGCCTGCTGTACGAGGCCATCGAGGTGGGAGTTTCCCAGAAGGCGACTTCCGCCACCGGGAGCTTCATGGCGCCGGCCGAGTCGAAAATAAGTTTCGCCAGGATCTCGGCGGTCGGATTCTCCGCCGTCAAATAACACGCCTGCCCCTCTCCCGCCAGCACGCGCGCCAGGGGGTCGGCCTTGGCCAGGATCACCTTGTGGTCCAAATTCACGTCCAGCCAGGTTTTCATCTTCTTGCCCAGCTCCGTGAAATCCATGACCATCTTTTCGCTGTTCAGCCTGGCGGTTTCAAGCGTTATCTCCACCACGCCGTTGTGCCCGTGCAGGTTCTCGCATTTGCCTTTATAGTTCAGCAGGCGGTGGCCGTAGGCCAGATGGAAGGTCTTTTTAATTTTGTGCATAAGCTTTAGCGTGCCGGCGGCGCCGGGGCCGCGGAATTACAGCGCACCCGCCTTTTTCAGGAATTTTTTAACCAGGTTCATGGAGAGCCCCACCACGGTATCGAAGCGCCCCGTTATCTTCTCGACGAAGACGTCGTCCCTGTCCTGCACTGCGTAGGCGCCGGCCTTGTCGTGGTGCTTAACGGCCATCTCCTCCAGTTCCGCCCCGGTGAGCCTGCGGGCCTTGCAGCGTGAAATTTCGTTGCCGGCGAGGTACACGCCCTTGTCCAGCCAGATAAGCGCCACGCCGGTATGGACGGCCTGCCAGGAGCCGTTCTGCAGCCGCAGCAGGCGCAGCGCGTCCTTGCGCCCTTCCGGCTTGCCCAGCACCCTGCCCTTGCAGTAGACCAGCGTGTCCGAGCCGAGCACCGGCGAGCCGGGGTGCTTAAGGGCCACGCTGAGGGCTTTTTTATAGGCCAGCTCGCGCACTATCCTGTCCGGACGCTTGTAAGCCGAGATCTCCTTTATATCGCTGGGGATCGCGCGGTATTTTATGCCGGCCCGCGCCAGCAGCTCTTTGCGCCTCGGAGACCTGGAAGCCAGGATAAGCGTCGGCATCATTTAACCAGCTGCTTGTAGACCACGGCGGAGATGAAGATCCCCAGTATGCTGGCGATGTTGAATTTGAAAACAAGCCCGGCCGTGACTTCCACCAGGTTCAGGTCCACGGTGGTGGGGTTCAGGCCGGTGTTAATGCCGGTGTTCAAAAGCCCCGCTATCTGGCTCCCGGCGGGAAACCAGATATTAAGGACCTTCGTCAGGAACAGGCCGAGCAGCGAGCCGACCACCATGACTACTACCACGTGCAGTGTGTTTTTCATATTATTTCTTTGGACCCCGGCGCCTTATCCTTGGGAATGTTAGTGGTGAAAAGGGTGTTCGCGCCTATCCAGTCCTGGTATTCCCGCGAAGCCCCATCTATTTCGGTGAAGATGGTTTCCGGGACGGCGTAAGGGTGGCGGCTCTTGACGAACTGGATTATGTCCTCGCGCAGGATGCGGCGCGTCTTTATTATCAGCAGCGTTTCGGAAGACTTTTCTATGCGGTCCTTCCACCAGTACGAGGATTCCACCCCGGGCACCTCGGAAACGCAGGCGGCCAGGCGCTCCTTAAGCAGGCCGGAGGCTATTTCCCCGGCGGTTTTCCTGTCCCCCACGGTGACAAAACATATATCGTATTGCGTGCTCATATTTTCAGGCCTCCCTTCGGCTGCTTTTCACTTTCCCCCCGGCAGGTCCAGCTGGGGCATATCGCAGGCCGAGAATTCCGTCTTGGCCTGGTCTATCTCCGCCTGGTGCGCGGCCCGCCAGGAGGCGTCGCCCCTTATCTCCCCGGAATAGACTTTACCGAAGCGGGAAAAAATATCGCTCTGCTTGTCATAGAAACTGCGCTGGAAACGGTACACTTCGTAGGTGGGCATGGCGCGCACCACGGCGTCGTTCTTCATGGCTTCGCTCATGGGCATAGCGCCCTTTTTAACGCGCGCCAGGTCGCGCTCGTAGAGCAGCTGGTAGAAGGTTTCGTCGTTTATGGCCTGGCGCGTTTTCTCAAGCCAGACGCGCTGGTTCTCCAGCGTATCCAGCGGCCGCTGGCAGTCCGGGTCCGGGGTCAGCGCCCGCTTGCGGGCCTGGGCCATGGCGTTGGCGGAATCTTCAAGGACGTAGGTGCAGAAATCCGTCTTTATCTCCGGCACGCCGCCGGCGTTCTTGAAATCCGCGTTCCTTATCCTGGTCTCGATGGCTAGCCGCGCCTGGAACAGCGCGCCCAGCTCTTCTTCCTCGGTAATTATCTCGTCCAGCCCGGTAACCGTGTAGAGCTGGTAGATGTGCCCGGCGCGCGCCAGGGCCAGGGCCAGCACCATGTCCTGCTCTTTATAGGCCAGCGGCAGAAAGATCTTGCCGGTCTTGAGCGAGAATTTGCTGCAGAGCCCCGGCGTGTTGGAGTACTCGAACCTGACAGGGTTCTTTAGAAGGAATTTCAGCAGGGCGTGCCCCTGGCCGGTGGAATCCACGATGTCCATGGCCCTCTCTATGGAGGGCTCGCTGGTAAGCGAAGCCTGGCGGCGGTTCCCGGCGCAGGCCGAGAAGAGGCAGGCCGAGGCGAAAATAAGCGATAGTTTTTTCATTGGTCAAGCCGCTTGCCGCCCGGGCGGTCCGGGGTTATTTCTTGAACAGGCCTTTTAAAAATTTGGAAGCGCCGGGGGCCAGTTTATCTATGGCTTTCTTTACCGCCGGCTGCTCCGTTATCGATCTGAGGTCCGGCTTTACCGAGGGGTCGGCGAAGGTGCCTTTTACCAGCATGCCCAGCGGCGCGCTCATCCTGACGCCGCTGGCCGCCTTCAGCGTGGTGTTAATGCGCATATCCAGGGTTTCCGCCGGCAGGTTTATGGAGCCGGAGGAGGAAACGTCGGCCACGGCGGAGGTGAGCGCGGACTTGTTAAGCTTCATCAGGCCCTTGCTGAAAGAGTAGTCCCCTTCTATGACTTCAAAGTCTATGTTGTTGAAATCCGGAAGCTTCAGGGCCTTAGCGAGCTTCGAGGTTTTCTGGAGGACCAGCAGCGGGTACAGGGCTACCTTGGCCGCCTTGTGCTTTTCCGCGAGGGCGTAAAGCTCCGAGAATTTTCCGGGTCCGGCGGTGAACGAGGCCGAGCCGTCCAGCGCCCTGAGGTCGTCGGAAATGTTCACCAGGGCGAGTTTCAAAGAAGCGGGCCCGCAATGGAAATTAGGATGCTCGATAGCGCCTATCCGCGCTGAACCGGACAGGTCGATGTAAAAGGGTTTTCCGGCGGCCTTGGCCGGAGCGCCTTTAGCGGGGGGCTGCGCGGCCGCGGCCGGGAGGTCCTTGACCACGAGCCGCGCCAGCTTGAAGTCGAACTCCGCCTTCGGGTGCGTCATAAGCGCGCGGGCGCCGAACGAAGCGGTGAAATCCTCGCCGTCAAGCTTGCCATGGAGGTTCCTGGAGTCGAGCGAATCCATGGTGAAATCCGCCGTGCCGCCCAGGCCGGAGAGCTTATGGTCCGCGAAGGCCGCCCCGAAGCCTGTTAGAACGGCCTTGCCTTCCGCGGCGAGCGTCCCCGAATAGGCGTACTTGAGCCCGGCCGAAGCCGCGCCGGCCAGTCCGTAGGCCCCGAGCAGGTCGGGGGCTATCGCGGCCAGTTTTGCGAAATCTTTAACTTCGGCCTTTGCCGTTCCGGAGGCTTTCAACTGCGGCCCAGAGAAATTAACTGCGGCGTTCCCCGTCGCGGAAAGAGGAGAGGAGTCCAGCGAGAAAGCCTGTATCACGGCGGTCCCGTTCTTAAGGCCGACCCTGGCGGAAACCTCGCAAAGCGGGAGTTTAAGCCCTTTGGGCAGCGGGTACTGCTTCGCTTTCCTGGCCAGCAGGGTGGTGTCTATCTCCGGGACCTGCGCTTTTATGTCGGCCAGGATATCGTAGGTTACCGCCGGGTTCCAGGCCGCCCGCCCCTTCAGGGAAGCTTTTACCGGCCCCGCCCGCAGCGTCACGGAACGCAGGTTCACGTCCTTGGCCGTCAGCTTGAGATCAGCCTCGGCCTGGATCTCGGGCAGCAGTATCTTGGCTGGCAGGCCTTTGAAGACCGTCCTAAGGTCGGCGGTGGAAAATTGCTTTATGAGCAGCGTAAGTTTGGCGTCGGGCTCGAGCAGGTTGGAGAGCGAGCCTTTGACCTCGCCTTTTACCCCGCCCAGCGCGAAAGAGGCTTTTTCTATTTCGGCCCGGCCCTTTTCGGGGGCGAAGCCGCCAAGCGAGACCTTCCCTTTCAGCGAAGCGGGGATCTCCCCTGTGAAGTGCGGCGAGGCCACGGCCATGGTAAAGCCGGCTTCCACCGGGAAAAGGCCCGAGGGAGAAAGGTCCGAGGCCGACAGGTTTATGCCGCTGAACTTTACGGACATATCCCCGGCCGCGTTAGTGTAGTTGAAGCGCGAGCCGCGCACCTTGACGCTGGAGACCAGCAGGCGCGGGGCGGAACCCTCTTTGGCGGCCGGTTTGTTCCGGCCGGCCGGGGCCGCCGGGGCGAGCAGGTCCGAGAAATTATAGACGCCCTTGCCGGTCTCCGCCACCCTCATGTTCAGGCCCGAGGCGGAAATGGAATTTATCTTGATCTCCCTGCGCAGCAGCGCGCCGAACGAGGGCCGCAGAGAAAAATCCGCGGCGCTGAAAAATTCGCCTTTTTTAAAATCCGGGTATTCCGAGACCTTCAGGTTGGTTATGGAGAGCCCGGAAAGGTTCAGGGTGATGGAGTCGAAGGTCAGCTGCCTGTGCAGGTTCTTCGCGGCATAATCCGTGGCCAGGGCCTTCAGGCGCGGCTGCGTGAAATAAAGTTTTATCCCGAGCGCGGCGGCCGCCAGCGCCAGCGCTAAAAGGGCCGCGGCCCAAACGGCTATCTTCGTCATTTTACCCATAGCAGATATTATATAAAAATGCTAAATTTAGTTTGTCTGAAATTACCCGTAGAAAACGCGGGTCTTGCCGGTGCCGGGAGCCCGTGCCGGGGCGGCAATCTCTTCTAAATGAAAGCACTCATCGTAAATCTCAACCTTTCCGTGGACAAAACCGCCCTGGTCCCCTCTTTTGAGAAGGGGCGCATCTTCCGCCTCGGGGACATTATCACCCTGCCGGGCGGCAAGGGCGTGAATGTGGCCCGCGCGCTGCGTTCGCTCGGGCTGGACTCTCCCATAGCCGGGTTCGCAAGCGGGTACAACGGCCGCTGGATAGCCGAATCTCTTAAAAAAGAAGCTTTCCGGGTAATGATACAGCGGCACTCCGCCGGCGAGTCCCGCGTCTGTTATACCGTGGTGGATTCGCGCGGCCTTACCACGGACCTTAACGAGGAGGGGCCGGCGGTGCCCGCCGCTTCCCAGGCCGCTTTCCTCAGGAAATTCTCCGCGCTGGTCCGGGGCTTTAAGGCCGCCGCCGTCTGCGGCCGGGTCTCCGCGGGGCTTAAAAAAGGCTTTTATTCCTCCCTGGTCAGGCTGGCCGCGGCGCGCGGCTGCTTTACCGTTTTCGACACCAGCGGCCCGGCCCTGAAGGAGGCGCTCTCCTCCGGGGCCGAGGGCATCAAGATAAACCGCTATGAATTCGAGGAGTTGTCCGGCGGGAGGTTCAGCCCTTCGCGCGTAGCCGGTTTTTTCAGGAAGAATTCCGGCGCGGGCCTTAAAACGCTGATCGTCACCGACGGTCCCGGTTTTTCTTACGCGGCTTCGCCTTTCGGTCTCTGGCGGGTAAGGCCCTCCCGCCTGCCTAAACTTAAAAGCGCCGTAGGCGCCGGGGATTCTTTCATGGCGGGTTTTCTTTTCGGTTTTTTGAAAGGCTATGATTTTACGCGCACGCTGAAACTGGCGGCCGGTGCCGCGGCTTCGGATTGCCTCAGCCTGGGCGCCGGCGCCATAAGCCGGGGCCAGGCGTTGTCCTATGCGCGGAAAGCCAGGGTGGAAAAGATAAGCTGAGGGTTAGCCCGCGGAATTCCCGCGCCGGAAGGCTCCAGTACCGCCGGAGGAAAAACATGGAAAATTTTGAAGCCATAGAAAAGATCATCGCGGCGGCCGCCGCTGAGAAACGTGCGAGCCTGAGCGAGCCGGAAGTATACCGGGTCCTGGAACTTGCGGGGCTCGAGGTCCCTAAATATATTCTTTACCCCGCCGCCGGGTTCGACGCCGCCGCCGCTTCCGCCGACGCGGCCTCGCGCCTTTCCGGCGGGAAGGTGGTCCTTAAGCTCGTCTCGTCGAAAACGCTGCATAAGACGGAGTCCGGCGGGGTTAAAGTGGCGGACAAGACCGCCGCGGCGCTGGAAGACGCGCTTAAAGCCATGGCCGCCAGGTTCCCGGAAGCCGAGGCTTTCATGGCGATAGAGTTCCTGCCGCATTCCGCGTTCGCGCTGGGCGAGGAACTGCTGCTCGGCGCGCGCGCCGACGCCGCCTTCGGCCCGGTAATAACCCTTGGCCCGGGCGGAACCAACGCCGAGGGGCTCATAAAGTCCCTCAGGCCCGGGCTTGCCCCTTCCGTGATGCCGGTGGAACTGGCTTTTAACAACAAGCCCTGGGAAGCGTTCCTTGAAAGCAGCTGGGTCTGGAACTACGTTTCCGGCGGCGTGCGCGGCGGCCGCCGCCTGGTGCAGGACGGCGAGATGTTAAAATGGCTCGAAGGTTTCGCCCACCTTATGAAATATTTCCGCGACGGCGGCGGCAGCGAGTGGGCCATAGAGGAACTGGAGATAAACCCGCTGGCCGCGGCAAAAGGCCGCCTGACGGCGCTGGACGGCGTGCTGCGTTTCCGGCCCGCCGTGAAGACGCCTCCGCGCGCCAGGCCTTCCAGGAACGGCGTGAACGGCCTGCTGCACACGCGCGCCGCCGCGGTCGTGGGCGTAAGCGAAACAAAAATGAACATGGCCCGGATAATCCTGGGCAATATCCTTAAGGCCGGGTTCCCGAAAGAAAGGACCTACATCGTAAAGGAGGGCGTGGCGGAGATCGACGGCGTTAAGTGTTTCCCGTCGCCCGCCGGCCTGCCCGAGAAAATAGATATGTACGTGGTGGCCGTCCCTTCGCCGGAGGTCCCGCGCGTTCTGGCCGAGGCCGGCGAGTCGGGGAAGGTCAACGGCGTAGTGCTTATTTCCGGCGGCATGGGCGAGAAGGCCGGCTCCGAGGACATAGGCCGCAACGTGGTGGAAGCTATAGCCCGCGCGCGGGAGAAGAACCCGGATTTCGCGCTTTCCGGCGGCAATTCCCTCGGTATAGTACTGAACGAGGCCAAAATAAACACGCTGTTCATCCCCGAGTACAAGCTGGCGCACCCGCTCGGGAGCAATCCTTATAATTCGCGCACCGCTTTCGTCAGCCAGAGCGGCGCTTTCGTGATCTCCACCATAAGCAAGATGCCCTGGCTGAAGCCCGCCTACAGCGTGACCGTAGGCAACCAGCAGGACGTGACCGTGCCGGATTACGTGGAGCGCCTCGCCGACGAGGACGGCCTGAAGGTGATACTTGTTTATATGGAGGGCTTCAAGCCCGGCGACGGGCTGGCGCTGGCGCGGACCATAGAGAAGGCCCGCTCGAAGGGGAAGCAGGTCGTCCTCTATAAAGCCGGCCGCACGGCCACCGGGCAGAAGGCCGTGATGGGGCATACCGCCTCCATAGCCGGGGACTATCTTGTGACCCGCCTGATAATGGAGAAAGCGGGCGCCCTGGTGGCGGAAACTTTCGACGATTTTAACGACCTGGCGGCCATGGCCTGCTTCTTCGCCGACCTGGAGATAAAGCACGGCAATACTTTCTTTCTCAGCAACGCCGGCTTCGAGGCCGCGGGGATGGCCGACGGCGTGGCGGGCCGGGTTACCGCCGAGATGAGCCCCTCCCTCGCGGCCGCCATGGGCAAAACCCTGAAGGAATTCAAGCTTGATACTATCGTGGACGCCAAGAACCCGCTGGACATAACGCCGATGGCGAGTGACGGCGCCATAGGCGGCATTATAAAAGCCGCGCTCGCTTCCGAAGAGTTTTCCGGGGCCGTGGTCTCCATGGTCCCGCTCACGCCGGCCATGAACACCCTGCCGAAGGGCGCCGGCTGGCCGGACGAGCTGGACAGATCTTTCCTTAAAGAAGCGGCCGGGGCAGCCAGGGAAGCGCGCAAGCCGCTCCTCTTCTGCGTGGCTGCCGGCACTATCTACGAGCCCTACTGCGCCTACGCCGCCGCGCAGGGCCTGCCCGTGTTCCGCTCGTCCGACCGCGCGATCACGATCTACAGGAAGTACCTTGAATACGTGATGAGGAACTAGTTGCTCATACTTTGGCGGCGGGAGCGGTTTCCAGCAGTTCCCACAGCTCTACCGGCTGCGCTACCCCGCGCAGGTTCTCGCCTCCCCTGCTTTTCAGCCTGAAACCCTCTCCGAGCAGCTTCGCGGTGCCGGGGCCCAGCAGTATCTGGCCGGGCTCCGCTAGCTGCTGTATGCGCGCCCCAACGTTGACCGTGTGGCCTATAACGGTGTATTCCGTGCGCGCTTTTGTCCCTATGCAGCCGGCTACGGCCTCGCCGGTGTTTATCCCTATTCCCAGCCGGAGCGGCCGCAGGCCGGCGCGGGCACGCGCCTTGTCCGGTATTTCGGCCAATTTCCTCATCCGCAGGGCGGCCCTGGCCGCGGAGGCGGCGTGGTCTTTGTTTTCCAGCGGCGCCCCGAAAATAGCCAGTATCCCATCCCCCATGAATTTATTCAGGATACCGCCTTCAAGGCGCACAGCCTCGTCCACATGCTCGAATATGCCGGTAATTGCGGCGATAGCCTCTTCCGGGCTGGAGGACTCCATGTACGGGGTAAACTGCCTGATGTCGGCGAAAAGCACGGTCAGGACCCTGCGTTCGCAGCGCTTCCAGTAATCCAGCGGGTGAGACATGACGAAATCCGCCACTTCCGGGGTAGCGAAATAGCCGAAAGTGTCCCTTAATGTCGCCAGGCGCAGCAGAGCTTCGCCGCGTTGCTGAAGTTCAAGATTTTTTTTCTCCAGTTTCCTGACCAGGACCTGGCTGTATTGTTTTAGCACGGCTTCTTCGCTCGGCGGCGCGGGCTCGGCGCGCCTACTGCCGGCTTTGTCATTGATAATGCCGTTGATGGCGTTTAAAAGCTCCGGGAAAGGGGCCGGCTTCTGTAAATATTTATCCGCGCCGCAGCGCCCGGCCAACGCTTCGTCTTCCGGGGAAATATACGTGCTGGTGTAGATGATGAACGGGATGTCTTTCAGGCCGGGGTCGGCGCGCACGGCCCGGCATAAGCTATAGCCGTCCATGTTAGGCATGAGTATGTCTGAAACTATGGCGTCCGGTTTCGATGTTTTCAGTAATTCGAGGGCCCTGAGACCGTCTTCGGCCTCCAGGACTTCCGCCCCCTCACCCAGCAGATTCCTGCGGAGAATGTCCAGGTTCATCCTGCTGTCGTCCACGATCAGTATCCTCATAGCAGCTTACGCCCTGACCGTCTCCAGCGAATCCAGGACTTCCCGCACCTTCCCGGCCAGGCCGTCCGCGCTGAAAGGCTTCTGGATGAAAGGCAGTTTTTCGTCCCCCGGGCGGGCGTAGCTGAGTTCCGTGTTGGTGTAGCCGGACATAAATATAACTTTTATTCCGGGCCGGAGTTTAGAGATCATGTCGTAAAACTCATAGCCGCTCATTCCGGGCATAACGGTGTCGGTCAGGATCAGGTTTATTTTTTCGGCGCTGCTCTCGCAGAGCTTGGCGGCTTCTCCGGGGTCGCGGGCTTCCAGCACCGTGTAGCCTTTTTCGCGAAGGATGCGCAGGGCGACCCCGCGTACGTTGTCGTCGTCCTCCACCAGCAGGATGGTCTCCGTACCGCTCAGTGCCCTGGGCCGGGCCGGGGCGGCCGCGGTTTCGACTTCCTCCATTACCCGCGGCAGATATATTTTGAAAGTGGTCCCCATGCCGGGCTCGCTGTACACATAAATATTCCCGCCGCTTTGTTTGACTATGCCGTAAACCGTAGCCAGGCCCAGCCCCGTGCCTTTGCCCGCCTCTTTAGTAGTGAAGAACGGTTCGAATATATGGGGTATCACTTCCGGCGGGATCCCCGAGCCCGTATCCGTTACAGAGATCATAACATGGGGGCCGGGGCGCACTTCCATATGCATCCGGGAATATTTTTCGTCGAGTTCCACATTTTCCGTCTTTATGGTCACCCCGCCGCCCCTGGGCATGGCGTCCCTGGCGTTGACTACCAGGTTCATTATTACCTGTTCCACCAGCCCCGCGTCCGCTCTTATCCGGCATATCTCGTTCGCCAGATCTAGCGTCAGGTTTATATTTCCGCCGATAAGCCGTTGCAGCATCTTCTGTGTTTCGCCGATAGCAGCGTTGCAGTCCAGCACCCGCGGCTGGGATATTTGCCGGCGGCTGAACATCAAAAGCTGCTTGGTCAGCGAGGCGGCTCTTTCCGCGGCTTTCTTGATCTCTACGGCGTCGTTACGCCTTTTGTCTTCGGGCGCCAGGCTCTTCAGCAGGAACCCCGTATAGCCCTCTATGGCTGTGAGCAGGTTGTTGAAATCATGCGCGATGCCGCCTGCCAGCCTGCCGACGGCTTCCATCTTCTGCGCCTGCCTTAACTGCACTTCCAGCACTTTCCGTTCAGAAATATCCAGCATCAGGCCGTTCGCGCGGCCGTCGGAAGCGCCGGCGCTGAGCAGGAACCAGCGGTATTCTTCTCCGGCGGCCTGCCAGCGGTATTCGGTGTCCAGCGTACCGGTTTTCCAAAGACCGGCTAGATCGGACAGAACCCTCTCTTTGTCCTCCGGGTGTATGCGGGTGAACCACAGGTCCGGGGTCTTCAGAAATTCAGGGGGTTTGAACCCGCACACTTTTTCCACGCCTTCGCTCAACCATTCCAGCACCAGTTTGTCTTTTTCCCGCTTCGCGTAAAAGAACGCCATCGGCAGGGTATGCAGCACCATATCCTCGCGCTGCCTGGCGGCGCGCAGGTCTTCCTCGGCCTTGGTGCGCGCCTGTATTTCCCGGCTGAGCCCCGCCGTCCTCTCCTCCACCTTCGCCTCAAGGGTGCTGTTGATCAGTTCCAGCTCCTGCTGCGCTTTCCCGAGCTCCCTGTTCTTCTGTACGGCGGCCTCATAAGTGGAAAGCAGTATGTCGAGGATATGCATCCTATCCGGGGCCAGGAAATGCTTGCGTCCCGCGAAATAGAATTCCAGGCCGACCTGGGCGCCGCCGGTCTTTCGCAGTTCCATGTTCACAAGATGGTGTTTTATCCAGGACAGGAGGTAAGCGGGTTTAAAAGGCTTGGTCACAAAATTGTCGGCCCCGCATTCCAGCCCGGTGATAATATCGCCCGGGTCCGTAAGCCTGGTCAGCAAAATTAAGGGTATATTCTTTGTGGCCGGGTCGTCCTTGACCTTCCGGCAGAACTCATAGCCGTTCATCCCTGGCATTTCTATATCGCTAAGTATGATGCCGAACCGGCGCTCTTTCAGCATTCTTAGCGCCTTGTCGCCGTTCTCGGCGCAAAAAACCCCGTATTTTTCTTTTTCAAGTATGTTCCTGGTCAGTTCGGCCTGCGTGGGGCTGTCTTCCACCACAAGTATGTCTGTTTCCTGCTTCATACGGATCCTCCTGTAGTTTTATCCGGCGCAAGCGCCGAAATAGCCGCTGCTATTCCCTCCGGCGGAAGCACATAGGCCGCCGCCCCGGTCCTGACAGCCGCGCCCGGCATGCCGTTTATAAGCGAAGTTTCTTCATCCTGCGCTATGGTGACGGCGCCCGCGTCCCGCATTGTTTTAAGTCCCTTCGCGCCGTCCTCGCCCATGCCGGTGAGCAGTATCCCCGCCGAGTTTTTTCCGAAATCTTCCGCTACGGAACGGAAAAGCCTTGAAACCGACGGGCGCATACCGTTCTCCGGCTCGCCGTCCACAAGCCGCATCAACGGCCCTCTCCCCACCGTAAGATGCCGCCCTTCCGGCGCCACGTAGACATGCCCCGGCAGGGCGGTTTCTTCGTGGGAGGCAATGCTCACCTTTAACGAGGCGGATTCGCCCAGCCATTTGGCGAAACTCTCTATGAACCCCGGCGACATGTGTTGTACTACCACGATCGGCGCGGAAAGGCCCGCTGGCAGCCGGGAAAGAATGGCCTGGAGTACCACAGGGCCTCCGGTGGAGGCGCCTATGGCCACCAGTTCTATTATCCCGGGCCGCGTCACCGCCAATTTTGCCGGCGCGGAAATACCGGCGGCGGGGCGCGCGATAACGCGGGACCAGCGTTTTACCACCTTAACCTCCGCCATGGTCTTTATGGTGCTCACCAGTTCCGCCGCCTGCCTGGCGTGTTCCGGCGCCGAAAAACCGGACGGCGCGCGCACGCTGGCCACCGCGCCGGCCTGCACCGCCTTGAAAACCAGCAGGTCATCGTCCTTGAGCGAACTTCCCGCTACTATGACTATCGGGACGGGAGTATTTTCCATTATCCTGCGCGTGGTCTCAAAGCCGTCGAGGCCCGGCATATGCACGTCCATCGCGATTACATCGGGTTTCTTGACGGCGGCCATCTTCACCGCCTCTATGCCGTTGCGCGCCGTCCCGGTCACGGAGATCTCCGGGTCCGAACCCAGTATTTCCCGCAGGAATTCCGCCGCGGTGGGAGAGTCGTTGACTATAAGAACGTTTATCATCCGGCCAGCCTCCCTATCAGGTCCAGTATGTCGTTCTGCTCGAATTTGCTTTTGACTATATAGGCGTTGGCGCCGGCGTCTATGCCGCGCATCCTGTCCTGGTCGGACTCCAGCGACGTGACCAGCACCACCGGCAGGTCGGCGAATTCCTTGTCCGCCCGTATCCTGGCCGTAAGCTCGAAGCCGGTCATCCTCGGCATATCCACGTCGGAGACGACGATGTCGCAGGGGACGGACCGCAGCAATTCGAACGCGGCCGCGCCGTCCACGGCCGTGCTTACTTCGTAGCCGGCGTTCTCGAAGATATTTTTAAGGAGCGTTCTTGCCGTGATGGAGTCCTCCGCCACCAGAACGGTCTTTTTGTGCTTCCCGGCCGGCTGCGCCGCCGCGCCGCGCCCGGCGGGCGCGCCGGTTCTAAGTCCGGTTTCCATAAGCTCGTGCATGTTCAGCAGGACTACCACTTTGCCGCTGCCGAGCACCGCCGCCCCGGCCGCCCCGCGCACTTTTGCGAGCGGCCCGCCGAGCCCCTTTACCAGGAGTTCCTGCTCCATCAGCACCCGGTCCACCAGGAAGGCCGCCCTGTCCGCGCCTGAGACCGCCACTATGAATTGTCCCTCTCCGGCGCGGCCGTCGCTCCGGGGGCTCTCGGCGAGGCCGAGCGCTTCGCTCAGTTTTGACAGCGACATGGTCCGTCCCCCGGAGGAGACGACTGCTTTTCCTTCGACCGTCCTGATATCCCCTTTCCCGGCGCGGGCCACCCTTTCCACCTGGGAGACCGGTACCGCGAAAATCTCCCCCCCGCTCTCCACAAGTATCCCCCTTAGCGTGGAGACCGTCAGGGGAAGCACTACCCTGAACACGGTTTCTCCCGGCCCGGTTTCCACGCCCGCCGTGCCGCCCAGCCGCTCCGCTTTTTCGCGCACTATGGCAAGGCCCAGGCCCCGCCCTGAGATGGACGTTATTATGGGGCTGGTGGAAACCCCCGACCTGAAAATTAGCGACGCCGCCCTGGCCGGATCCGCCTTTCCCGCGGCTTCCGGGCCCGATATCCCCAGTTTAGCGGCCGATGCCGCCACTTTGACGGCGTCTATTCCCGCCCCGTCGTCCCTTATCATTATTTCGGCCTTGTTCCCCTCTTTTTTTGAAACTGAGATAACGATCTTT
>JAJZVJ010000343.1 GCA_021845705.1 bacterium | reverse complement strand
ATGCGCCCGTTTTGGGCGCGTTTTGTACTGGTCCCGTGCCGGAAAATAAAAAGCGCCCGCGTTAGCGGACGCTTTTATCAGGATAGGCCGTCCCTAGAATCTTCCGCCGAGGGCGGCGGAAACCTGGGTGTCCCTGTCGTCAAAAGAGTACGTGGCGGAAATGCCTAGAGGAAGCGGGAATCTCCAGAATTTATACCAGAAGCTCGCCCCGGCTCCCTCTTTGCTCCCGGCCGTCCCCCCGCCCCAAGCCCTGGCGGCTTCCGCGAACAGGGCTCCCTGCCACGCTCCCCTGCGGGTGGTCCGAAACTGGCGGGAGTAGACCAGGCTGGCCCCGGCGGCCGAGTCGCCGCGGTACTCCCTGGCGTAGCTGCCGGAAAGGCCGGTCTCCCTGCCCGTGGCCAGGAGGCGGTTGGGCGGAAGGCCGTCGCCGTGTCCGCCGGCCAGGCGCAGTGAAAGGCTGTGATGCGCGCCCCAGGCAAGCGAGCCGTTGCACTGGGCGAGGAAATAAGCGTAGCCGTAGTCAGAGCCCGTCCAGGCGGCCCCCCTGTGGTATGAAATCCCGGCCGAGGAAGTGAAAGCGGCGGCTGAAAGCGGGGCCAGCCGCCGCTCCATGTCGGCCAGGCCGAAGCCGAAGATGGCGCCTACGGAGTCGGCCGCGCCCGCCCCGTCCCGCCCCGCCTTAACAGAGACGAAAGCCTGCCCCTGCTCTCCGGGATCGCCGGGCCGGGCCGGCGCAGGGTCCGAGTAGCCGATCCTGGAGCGGTTCCAGCCGAAAGCCGCCGAGAGCCGGGGGAAGCGGGCTGATCCGCCGGCGAGCGGCAGCCCGACGGAAATAGTCGTCTCGTCCGCGGTTTTGCCGTAGCTTTCCGCAACAGGCCCGTATCTGGAGGGATCTTTTTCGTCCGGCGGGGAGCCGTAGCCAGAATCCGCGCTGAAAGCGCCGTCGGCGTACTTCCTTTCGGAAATGTCCCTGCGCCCGGCTATCGCCCTGACCGACCAGCCTTCCCTTTGCAAGGCCAGGGCGCCGCTCGTGCCGGCCGCGCCGGAGGAAGCGGACGCCATTATGGATTCCGCCTGCCGGAATACGTTCTTTGAGAACAGCAGGAGCCCGCCGCGGCCGCCGCCGCTGCCCCCGGTAAAGAAGGGAAAAGGCAGAAGGTACCAGCCGTCCTTGACTTTTATATCTATTTCCGCGTTGCCTCCGGGCAGGGCGGCCGAGGAAACCTCTACGGTCTTGAACTGGCGCATATCCCAAAGGGCGGTCTGCGCGCTCTTCAGTGTTAAGGGAGTAAGCGGGTCGCCCTCGGTTATGCCCAGGTGTTTGCGCAGCACTTTTTCTTCCGTGCGGTTGCCCTGGAACGTTATTCTTTCTATCCTCGCCGCGGCGGTGGAAACCGTCATGGTCTGGGAGGCAGCCGGCAGAACGAGGGAGGCCGGCGCTACAAGCGGAAATAAAAAAGCCGTCAAGGCTTTGGTCAAGCGGAAATTGGCCGTCATAGACCTGTAGCGCGCGCGGCGCCGGCTCTGGGGTTTTACAGCGCTTTCTGCAGGCTCTTGGCCGTATAGTTGTCCGGGTCCAGGCTTACGGCCTTGTCCAGGTATTTTTTCGCTTCGTCGTACTGCCCGTCCTTCTTGTACAGGTAGCCGAGCCGTGCGAAAATACGGGCGTCCTCTTTTGCCGGGGCGATATCCTTGATGGAAAGCTCGGCGGCCTTTTTAAGGACGGCTATGGCGTCGGCGCGCTGGAGCGCCTGTTCGTAAACCGTAGAGGCGTAAAGGTATATATAGGTATTTTCGGGGTCCAGCGTAAGCGCCTTGTTCAGCGTTGCTAGCACCTCGTTGTAGTCGTCGCTGGTGCCGAAAAGGTAAAGCTGCGCGGCCGCGTTCAGGAGCTTCATGGCCTGTGCCGGGTTGAACTGCGGGTCCAGCGCTATAGCGCGGTCCGCGTATTTCCCGACTTTTACGCATTCCCAGCCGTAGCGGATGCCGGCGTTCCAGGCCAGCAGGTGCGGTATTTTAACTTCCGTGGGGGCTAACGCGGCGGCTTTTTCAAGGGCCTGCTCGGCCTTATCGTATTCACCGTTGCGGTGATAGGCCTCGCCCAGGGAATATTGCAGTTTGCCGTCGTTGGGCTTTTTAAGGAGGGCCGCCTCCAGGTCGGGTATCCCCTGGGCCAGGCTCACGGAGGAGCCGGCGTAAGCGCCGCCCTGCGGCAGCAGGAGGCTCCCGCAATACTGGCAGTGGCTGCTGGAAAAGTCCGAAGCCCCTCCGCAGCAGGGGCAGACGTAGGAATCGCTCATTGCTTGCCGTCCCCTATCTTCGAATTGCAGTTAGGGCAGGCCTGCGCCCCTTCGGGAACCGGGTGCTTGCAGTTCGGGCACAGGTTCATGTTCATTTTCAGCCCGCAATGGCCGCAGAACTTAGCCCCTACCGGTACTTCCACCCCGCAGGTGGGGCAGACCGCGTTAGGCGTAATAAGGCCGGCGCCGCAGGTGGTGCAGAACTTGAACGCGGAAAAACATTTGGTGCCGCAGGACGGGCAGGTTACCATGTCCGACGGCGCGTTAAGGGCCTTCCTGGGTTCCGGCGGCTGCAGGGCCATGGCCCCGGTGGCCATGTTGGCGAACCCGGAGCCGGCGCCCATGCCCATGCCGAGCCCCATGCCGGCGCCCATCAGGTTGGCGCCCCCCTCGTTCTTGGCGGCGGACTCCAGCACGTCGAAGGTCCTTTTCATGCGGTAGGCGTCGTCGCCCAGAATGCGCATTTCGGCCTTGTTGGCCATCGCCTGCTTTACGCGCTGCACTTCGGGGTCGTCCTCCGGCACGTCGATGGCGTTAATGAAGAAGTTGACTATTTGCAGGCCGTACTGCGCGAAATCATCCTGCAGCTTCGCCTGGAGGGCGGTCGACATTTCGGTGAGATAGGCGTTTACGTTAAGGATGGAAAGCCGGCGCTCCATAAGCTGCCCGGCTATGTAGTCCTTGGTCTTGGTAAGGATGACCCCCCTGAAATAATTGGAGATGTCCTCTTTTGAAAGCGTGGCGACGGTACCGACGAGCTGGACCACGAGCTTGCGGGAATCCTTCACGCGGAAACCGAACTGGCCGTTGGCGCGCACAGGCAGGAAAATATTCAGTATCGGGTCCAGGATGGGCATGGGCCGCGGCGTCCCCCACTTAACGTCCAGGAGCGTGGCCTTGTCTATGAAATACACCTCGGCCGGGAACGGCGTCTGGTTGCCGAAGGGGATGTTGACCAGTGTCCTCAACAGCGGTATATTGCCGGTATCAAGGGTGTGGCGGCCCGGACCCAGCAGGTCCAGTGCCTGGCCGTTCTTATAGAATATCGCTTCCTGGGTCTGGTTCACTATGACCGTGCTGCCCCAGGCTATCTGGTCCTTGGGCCATTTCCAGACAAGTACGTCGTTGGGGCCTT
>JAJZVJ010000342.1 GCA_021845705.1 bacterium | reverse complement strand
CAGCGGGCGTATAGTTTACTGGAGAAAATCGTGGTGTAGGCAGAACGGCGAATATGGATTTGGAAAATTATGCTGGATTTTTCAGTAGATATCACTTGGACTACTGGGGGGAACTTCAGATTAAAAGTTTCAAAGCCCCGGGCCGGGAGCATTATAGGCAGGGCCCCTTGTTCATTTGTATCATTGTAAATACGGGATCATCGTAAGGCTGCCAGGAAGACCCCATGCGAACGGCGACAAAAACAATTTCAAAACCGCTCCTCCTTTGTCTGTGCGCGGCGCTGCTGGCCTCGTGCCGCCCTGGCGGCCGTTCCCCCTCAGCGCTCCTGACCGAGGCGATACGCAATAAAGACAGCGCGGAAGTCCGGCGCCTGCTTGCCGCCGGCGCCCCGGTGAACCCGCGGGAGGAACTGGTCTATACGCCGCTCATGACGGCCGTAATGCAGGACGACGCCGAGATAACGGATATCCTGCTCGATAACGGTGCGGACATGACCGCCAGGAACGGCGACCGGGAAACGGCCCTCCACCTGGCGGCCAGGTGGGGAAAAGAAACGGCGATAGACCGCCTGCTAAAAAGAGGCGCGAACACCGAACGGCGCGACTTCATAGGCTGGACCCCGCTTATGTGGGCTTCCCTGCGCGGGAAGGACGCGGTAATAAAAAAGCTCCTGGACGCCGGAGCCAATATCAACGCCATCGATTCGGACGGCAACACTCCCCTGATCCTCTCAGTATGGCGCGGCCACGCCGGCACCGCCGAACTGCTGCTCGCCAACCGGGCGCGCCGCGAAACCGTAAACCGCTTCGGCCTGGACGCCGCCGGAGTAGCCCGGAAGAACGGCTTCCCCGAACTGGCGGAAAAGGTCCGCACCTTCAAAGAGTAGCCTGCCGGAAGCCGTTCTTATATCAATTATTTTTAACGAAGCGCCGCAGGAATTCCGCGCAGAAGCGGTCCAGGCTGGCCTGCCGGAGAATGACGCGGCGGGCCGCCGCGCCAAGTTTTTTTAGCGCGGCCGGGGACAGGGCCATTATGCGCCTCAGGCCGGCCTCTACGGAAGCGGGCGACAGGCTGTCGTAAAAAAACCCGTTCCGGCCGTCCTTTATGAAGCGTTCCATGTAAGGCGTATGCTTCACCAGCACCGGGCGCCCGAGCGCCATGCTGAGGAAGGCTATAGAGTTTCCGGCCCCCTCGTTCTTATGCCCGTCGCGCAAGGGTATCACCACCGCCAGGGCCCCCGCGGCGGCGCTTTTAAGATTGTGGAGGTTCCTGGCCAGCGGCAGGAACTGCGCGCCGCGCGGCAGGCCCGCGGGCCTGTTATCGCTGAATATTTTAAGGGCCAGCCCGGTTCTTTTCACCCCCGCCGCCAGGGCGGAGAACTCTCTGCCGGCGGAACCGGCCGAAAAAACATAGTCCCCCGCGGCGGAACGCAGCGGGCTGTAATATTCGCAATCCGAGGCGTAACCGCGCTTAAGCAGCCTTGTGCCGCCGAGGCCCATTCCGGCCCAGAGGGAACTGTCGTCGAATTCCAGCATAAAACCGCGGTCCATCCCGCCCAGCACTTTGAACCTGCGGGCAAGGTCGGCCGTGAAATTATGGCCCGCCAGCGGGATAAGGTGGTTGGCTATGAATATCTTTTTAGCTGCGCGGGCTTCGCGCGCGAGCCACAGGAAAGCGGGCGCGCAGCGGGCGCGTTTCGGGAAATCAAGCAGGACCAGCAGGTCATAAGGGCCGCGGGCGGCGCGTTTAAGCGCCTCCAGCCCGGAATATTTAAAGCGCTTTCCCCCGGGCGGCGGAAGAGACCCGATAAAATCGTAGTGGTAGTCGAAATCGTGGACGATATCCAGCGAGAGCTTTCTGCTCTTCGCGAACGCGCGCACAAAAGCCCGCTCGAAATGCAGGTTCTCGGGGCATTCGGCGAAATTAGCCAGCAGTACGCGTTTCACACTGAAATTCTACTATATAGGCGCCGCGCCCCGTGCGCAAAAAGATCCCCCGGCGCCGGGCCGGGGGATCTCCTCCTGGAAGGAACGCTTATTTTACCCCGTACAGGAAGGTCACGTAGTCGTGCCAGCCGGTGGCCTTATCGAATTCGAAATCCGAATACTTGCCCTCGAATATCCCCTCCAGCCTCTCCTGGGCTATCCTGGTCTCGGCCGGGGGCAGGTACACGGAGATGCCGTGGCTTTCCGAAAGGCTGCGCCCCAGACGGTTCTTGCCGGAAGCCCCGCTGACGATAACCAGCTGCCTGTCTATGAAGTTCTGCAGGTCGGCGGCCCCGGACCTTACGGAGGCGGACTTCCCATCCGTCCCTTTAAGAGAACTGGACAGCAGCCCGGCGTACTGGTGCATATCGCCGTAGAAGCTTATGGTCATATTAGGGTCGGAACCCGCGCCTATCATGTCGTAGCGCATCACCCCGGCCCGCGCCGCCTTCAGCGCCTCCGGGTCCGGGAGGCCGTTAGCCGCGGCTGCGAAGGTCTTAACTTTGGCGCCGAACTCATCCAGCTTTTCCGAACGTATGGCCGAAAGCTGCGCCCCCTTGCCCAGGGAGTCGTAGAACGACTTGAAGGAGGACACCACCGTCCGCCCTAACTGGTCGTTGGTCATGTCGGGGTTCCTTGCGAGCGCGCCGAGGAACAGGTTATAAGGGTAACCCTGCGCCGGGACCGTCTCTTCGGAGCCGATTATCACCTTGGTCTTGTCCTTCACCTCGAAAGCCACCTCGCCCATCTGCATCAGGCAGGCGTCGAAAGCCAGCACGTCCACGTTGCCCGCCTCCTTCAGTATCGCGCCTATCTGCCTGGTGCGGATGTAGTTATTGGTCTCGTCGTCGAACGAGATGCCTTTTTCCGAACCGTTGGTCTTCTGCTGCGGGTCAAGCCAGCCGGAGCCGTGGTCCCAGAGTATCAGCATGTAGCGGCGGGCCGGGTAATTCTTCTTCGCCCAGTTCACGAAATCGACCACGCGCTTGTAGTCGCCCATATCCACTTTGTCGACTTTATCCACAACCGGGGAGGTTATCGTCTCCTCGTCGTTGTCCTTCCGTATGTACAGGCGGCGGGCGCCGGTCCAGTCCCCGTCCAGGGCCGTGTCCCCGGCCTGGCCTTTCATACGGCCCAATTCGGCCAGTATGTTCACGTTGGAGTCCGAGCCTACTTTTTCCATCTGGTTCACATTGTACAGACCGGCCAGTTCAAGATTGTTCTTGGCGTTCAGAAAGATCATAACGGTCCATTTTTTGGGAACGGCCCGGCCAGCTCCGGGGGCGGCTGCCGGCCCGCCCGCGGCCGCCGGGGCGGGGACGGCGGGGGCGATACCGCCCGAGCCGCCGCTGTTGAACGCGCCGGCGCCAAAATCCTCTCCGATATCAGCCGCTTTTACAGGGAAAGCCGCGGCCAGCACCGCGAAAGCTACCGCCATTATCGTTGTTTTC
>JAJZVJ010000341.1 GCA_021845705.1 bacterium | reverse complement strand
CTTGAATGAGACTGCGCAATTCGACGCCGTCTTCGTCCTGGGGGAAGACGTCAGCAACACCTCGCCCCTGCTGGCCTTGAACCTGCGTCAATTGGGGCGTCGAAAGGCAGCCAGGCTCATGGAGGACATGAAAATCTCCCCCTGGAACGATGCTCCCGTCCAGAGGGCGGCGGAATTCGAAAAAGGTCCGCTCTACATTGCCGCACCCTGCGCAACCAGGCTCGACGATTTAGCCTCGAAGACTTTTTATGGAGCGCCTGACGACCTGGCCCGGTTTGGTTTCGCGGTGGCTTCCATTCTGGCGCCCGAGAAAGTTCCGAAAGTAACGAAAATTCCCAAAGAAGAACGGAGGCTGGTCGATGAAATCGCGCAAGCCCTTAAATCGGCCGCCCGGCCGCTGATCGTATCGGGCGCCGGTTGCCGAAGCCGCGGTGTCATCGAGGCCGCCGCCAATATATGTATCGCTCTTAAGGAAAACGGTCGGCCGGCGGAAATCGTCCTGGCGCTTCCCGAGGCTAACAGCCTCGGCCTCGCTATGCTGGGAGCGGCAGGCGGCGTTGAAACCGCCTCCTCCGTTCTTCGAGAAGGCCGCGCGGATACGGTTGTCGTTCTCGAAAACGATCTGTTCCGGCGCTGCCCGTCGGGAACGGTAACGGAGCTTTTGGGCGCCGCAAAGCATACGATCGCAATCGATCACCTCTTGAACGCCACGACCCCCAGGGCCGATCTCGTTTTACCCGCCGCCACGCTTGCCGAATCTTCGGGCACTATGGTTAATAACGAAGGGCGCGCGCAGCGTTTCTTCCGGGTCTTTATGCCCGAAGGTCCGGTAAGGGAAAGCTGGCGCTGGATTTGTGACATGATGAAGTTGGCGGGACGTCCCGAGACCGCCGGGTGGCATCACCTGGATGATGTGATTGCGGCGATGGCTGCGGCAAAGCCTGCCCTGAGCGCCATCCCCTCCGCTGCTCCCGGCGCGGATTTCCGGCTTACGGGCGGAAAAGTCCCGAGGCAGAGCCACCGGTACAGCGGCCGAACCGCCATGCGGGCGCAGATCGATGTGCACGAACAAAAAACCCCCGAAGATCCGGATACGCCCCTGGCATTCTCGATGGAAGGCGACGGGCGCCAACCCCCCTCCGCGCTTATCCCAAGGTTCTGGTCTCCCGGCTGGAATTCCATTCAGTCTCTTAACAGGTTTCAGCAGGAAATAGGGGGACCGTTGCGGGGTGGAGATCCGGGCGTGCGGCTCATCGAGCCTCCCTCGCATGCAAGGGCTGAATATTTCAAAGACATTCCCGCCCGCCGGCCGCCGGAAGATGGAAAATGGTCATTCGTTCCCCTCCACCACATCTTTGGCTCGGAAGAATTGAGCGCTCTTTCGCCGGCGGTGGCCGGGCTCTTTCCGCAACCTTACGTGGCCCTGCATCCGGAAGACGCCTCCGCCCTCGGACTGGTTGAAGGCGGCAGGGCCAAAGTGGATGTGGACGGCTCAGTGCATGATTTGATCGTCCGAATATTTCCATCTTTGCCTCGCGGAGTCGCAGGTCTGCCGGTCGGGCTGCCCGGCGCACCGGTCCTGGACCTGCCCGCATCGGGGAAGGTTTACGAGGAAGGAACCGATGGGTGAAATATTGCGTCACCTCATCATAGTATTCGGTGTTCTCATCGGGGCCATGGCGGCGAGCGCCGGTTTGATCTGGCTTGAAAGGCGGTTGCTCGGCCTCTGGCAGGACCGGTACGGGCCGAACCGCGTAGGTCCCTTCGGCCTTCTCCAGGTTACGGCGGACATGATCAAGATTTTCTTCAAGGAAGACTGGATACCCCCCTTTGCCGACCGTCCTGTCTTCGTCGTTGCGCCGGCGATCATCGTCGCCGCAACCCTCATGTCCTATGCCGTTATTCCCTTTTCTCCGGGTATCGGAATATCGGACCTCAATATCGGCCTGCTTTTCTTCCTGGCGATGGCCTCGCTGAGCGTTTACGGAATCGTGCTGGGCGGCTGGTCTTCTCAGAGCAAGTACGCGCTTCTTGGAAGCCTGCGGGCGACCGCGCAGTTGCTCAGCTACGAAGTCTTTATGGGGCTTTCCCTCATGGGCGTGGTCATGATGGCCGGCTCTTTTCGCCTGAGCGCCATCGTCGAGGCCCAGCGTGGGATGTGGTTCTGCATTCCGCAGTTTCTCGGATTCGTAATTTTTTTCATTGCCGGCTTGGCTGAAACGCATCGGCTGCCCTTCGATCTTCCGGAGGCGGAAAGCGAACTGGTGGCCGGTTATCACACAGAGTATTCCGGCATGAAATTCGGGATGTTTTTCGTCGGGGAATACCTGGGCATAACCTTCACTTCCCTTATGACCGTCACACTCTTTTTCGGAGGATGGCGAGGGCCGGTCTTGCCGCCCATCGTGTGGCTTCTGGGAAAAACACTGGTATTCATCTGCCTTTTTATTTTGATCCGGGCGGCGCTGCCCAGGCCGCGCTACGACCAGCTCATGTCCTGTGCATGGAAGGTTCTCCTGCCGCTTTCCCTGCTGAACCTGCTTGTTACGGCGGGCATTTTGCTTGCCCGCGGTTAATAGGGGAGCACGTTCATGTTGAGTGTTTTACGAACCCTATGGGACGTTTTGTTGCACATGTTTCGGCGGCGGGAGACGATACAGTATCCCGACCGGAAGATAGTTCCGCCGCCGCGCTTCCGGGGGCGCATCGTACTGACACGCGACCCCGACGGCCAGGAGCGCTGCGTGGCCTGCTATCTGTGCTCGGCGGCCTGCCCCGTGGACTGCATCGCACTCCAGGCCACCCAGGACGATCACGGCAGGCGTTATGCCGAATTTTTCCGGATCAACTTTTCGCGCTGCATTCTCTGCGGATTTTGTGAAGAGGCCTGCCCGACCTATGCCATACAACTGACCAATGATTACGAATTCTGTGAGTATGAGCGCAAAAACCTGGTCTATGAAAAGGAAGACTTGCTGATAAGCGGTCCAGGCAAGCGTCCCGACTATAATTTCTACCGGGTTGCCGGCGTGGCCGTGGGGGTCAAAGACAAAGGGGAGTCGGAAAACGAACTGCCTCCCGTGGATGTTCGCAGCCTCCTTCCCTGATAAGGGCGGGCGGCGCCTGGAAGAGCGGAGGTCAAAGAGCATGAATTGGCTTTTTTATGTGGCGGCAATCGTTGCCGTGATTTCCACGCTCATGGTGATCGTAGAGTATAACCCGGTTCATGCGCTGCTCTACCTGATCGTTTCGCTGCTGTCGATAGCGGTGATTTTCTTTCTGCTGGGAGCGCCTTTTGCCGCCGCCCTGGAAGTGATCATCTATGCCGGCGCCATAATGGTGCTGTTCGTATTCGTGGTCATGATGCTCAATCTGGGGCCAAGGACCGCTGAAGGGGAACGGTCGCAGCATCCTGCGCGCGTGTGGTTCGGGCCGTTTCTGCTCTCGGCGGCGCTTCTGGCGGAACTGGTCTATGTAGTGAGG
>JAJZVJ010000340.1 GCA_021845705.1 bacterium | reverse complement strand
GAACTTTGCGCTAAATCCAAGAACCCGGCCGGGGATATAGTGCATAAGGTTATAGGCCATTACGGCACCCCGATCGAGAAAAGGGAGCTGGCGGAAAAAGCCGTCGAGTGGCATGTCTCAAGGATGGGCAGGAGCCTTACCGCTATAGCCACTATCGGCAGCATAAGCCCCTTCATAGGCCTTTTCGGCACCGTGATAGGCGTTATAAGGGCTTTCAGGGACCTTTCCATGTACGCCGGCGCCGGGCCCTCGGTAGTGGCCATGGGCATAGCCGAGGCGCTGGTGAACACGGCCGCCGGGCTTTTTGTGGCCATCCCGGCCATAATCGCCTACAACTATTTTTCGCACAAGGCCAACGACTTCGCCAGCGAGATGAACTGGATAACCGAGCAGGTGATAGACCGCTCGGTCCCGCGCGAGATGAGCGGAGTGTCCTGAATGCCCGCCGCCCCCGGCCCATACCTATGAGAGTACACACGGTAAAAAGCGGGATAATAGCGGAGATCAACATGATCCCGCTGATAGACGTTTCGCTGATCCTGCTTATTATTTTCATGGTGATAACGCCCTTCCTGGTACAGTCCCAGCTGCAGGTGAACCTCCCTAAAGCCTCCACCGGCGTAAAAGGGGGGAGCGAAGAAGTGCTTAAAGTGCAGCTGGCCGCCGACGGGCAGATGACGGTGGACGGCAGGCCGGTAAGGTTCTCCCGCCTGGAGAAGGAGCTGCTGCTGCGCTTTTCCAAGTCCTATAAGAAGACCGTACTGGTGGAAGCTGACAAGAGCGTCCCCGTGGAGCGCGTGGTAACCGTTCTCGACATAGCCAAGAAGCTGGGCGCCGGGAAAATAGGCATTGCGGTAAAACCCGAATAGAGGATACGAGGATGCGTTCCTACCTTCTTTACTCTTCCTCCGCCCATGCCGTCCTCATAGCCATCCTGCTTTTAGCCTCACGCAATTCCTTCACCCATAAAGAGAACCCGGCTTACTATATAGATTTTATCGGCGCCTCGAAAGTGATCACCATGGAAAAGGCCGCAGCGGCCGAGGGCCCCTCCGCCACACAGGCCCCGGCAGTTGGGAAGGCGAAGGCCGCCAAACCGGCCGCGCCTGCCGAAAAGACCGACGACGACGACTTTTCCGGCGGCGCGCTCCCCAAACCCAGCATCCTGGCCGCCGGCGCGAGCCTGTTCGACGACGACAAGAAAGCCGCCGCCGCGGCCGCGGGCGAGAACGGTACGCCCATAGTAACGGACTCCGCGAATTTCCCTTACCCCTGGTATATAACCCAGGTGCGCGAGGCGCTCTGGAACGCCTGGACCGGAAAGATGCCTTCCGCCGGGAGCCTGCGCTGCACGGTGCGCTTTTCCATAAGCCGCGACGGCTCCATCACCGGCGTAACGGTTGAAAAGCCCTCCGGCAACCGGCTCTTCGACAGCGCGGCGGAAAGCTCGGCGCAGGCGGCCGCGCCGTTCGCCGGCCTGCCGGACGATTTCTACGAGGACCGCCTGACGGTGCACGTCGAGTTTAAGGCGGCGGACTGAACAATGCCGATAAGCGCCTACATCCTGATAGCCGTCGCCCTCCACCTGGCGGCTTTTGTCTCCTACCCGCAAAGCGGGCGCTTCGGGTTCACTTTCCTTTACATCTCCATCATCATGTGGTCGGCCTTCGCTATTTTCATAAACAGCGCCGCCAATCATTACGGCAAGGCCTGGAAGGCGGGCGTTTTGATCGTCTTCACCCTTGCCTGCGCCTTCTCCTCGCTCGCCTTCCTGCCGCAGACCGACGGCAGCGGCGCGCTGCATAAATTCCTGCTTGGCCGGTACCCGGACCGCAAAGTGCTTTATTACGGGTTCCTGCGCATAGGCATAGACATACCCGCCCTGAGGCCGCCGCAAAAAGAGGAGCCGCTCCCATGAGCCTGATATTCAAGATCCTCGCCATAGGCCTGCTGCACCTTGTTTTCTTCGCCTGCTACCCGGAGACCGGGGCGCTCGGCAACTATTACCTCGGCCTCTCGCTGCTGCTCTGGACCATTTTTATCATGTTTATAAACACCAGCACAAAACTGGTAAAGCTCATCAGCGGCCTTGCGGGGCTGGTTATAAACCTGGCGGCTTTCGGCCTTATGGCTTTCTCCATAGCCGCCACCATGCCGCAGCGGGACAAGACCAGCGTGCTTGAGAAAATACAGAAAGGCAAATACCCGGACCGCGACGCCATAAACTCCGGCCTGCTGCGCTTCGGCATAAACCTGGACCAGGGCCGGGCCGCCGTTACCAAAGGCCTGGACAGGGAACTCGGCAAAGCGGTAAAGAAGCTTAAAGAAGACCAGACTAAATAAGGCCCGGGGAAAACACTTTAAATACATGAAAACAATAGCTGTTACTGGCGGGACGGGGTTCGTGGGCCGGGCGCTTACCAAAGCGCTGCTTGAGAACGGTTTTGCGGTACGCGTAATTACGCGCCGCCAGCCCGCGGCGCCGCACGAAGGGGCCTCCTACGCCGAAGCCGACTTCGCCGATATCGAAAGCCTGAAAAAAGCCCTCGCCGGGACCGACGCCGCCGTGCACCTGGCCGCGGCCCTCTTCTGCCGCTCTAAAGAAGATTTCATGAAGGCCAACGCGGAAGGCACGGCCAACTTCGCGGCGGCCGCCTCCGCCACGCCGACGCTAAAAAAGATCATCTATCTCTCAAGCCTGGCCGCCGGCGGTCCTTCACCTGCGGATAAACCAAGGACCGAGGCCGACAAGGACGCGCCCGTCTCTTTTTACGGCGCCAGCAAGCTGGAGGGGGAAAAAGCCGTAAAGAATTTTCCTCTGGCGCACGTGATCTTCCGCCCGCCTATAATCTACGGCAAAAAAGATTCCGGCTTCTCCAAGATAGCGGAGTGGGTGCGCAAAGGCGTCATGGTGAACGCCGGCTCGGCCGGGGGCCGCTTCAGCTTCGTCTACCTCGACGACCTGGTGGCCGCCATCATCTCCGCCCTTTATACCAATCTCTACGACGGCGGAACTTTCTATCTCTGCGAGAACCGCTCCTACGCGTGGAAAGACTTCATCGCCCTGCTGGCCGCGGGGATGGGCGTTAAAATGCCGTTCATGCTTTCCCTGCCCCCCTGGGCCGTCTACACGGTAGGCTGGCTTTACGAGAGCGTTACCGCCATTACCGGCGCCGAGCCCATGATGAACCGCGACAAGGCGAGAGAAGCCTCCGCCCCCAACTGGACGGCCTCGCCCGCCCTGTGGGAGAGGACCTCCGGCGCGGCCGCCTGGACACCCCTTGAAGAAGGCATAAAAAAGAATTTCAACTGATGCTATTTTCATATGATAACCAGCGTTTCATCTCCGTTCGAGATTGGGACAGTTCGCAATCCTATGGTAGTATTTCCGCAGATGCCGATATCGCGGTTGCTCACACCTCTCCTGCGAGTAGATTTGAATTGGGGATCAGGTATCGCGACACCAAAATTGATGCAGGCAGAG
>JAJZVJ010000339.1 GCA_021845705.1 bacterium | reverse complement strand
TCCGATCTCCGATACCTGGGCCAGGTCCCGCGCCTTCATTTTAATTTCTTTAGGCATGAGCCGACTGATATCCATCCCCAGGGCTTCCTCTTCGGTGTAGCCGTACATCTTCTGGGCGCCTTTATTCCAGGCCGTGACCCGGTCCTTGAGATTTACGATGATGACGGCGTCGTTGGAGTCCAGCACCACGGTGGCCAGCCGCTGCAGGTTCCTTTCGGCCAGCTTCCGGTCCTGGATGTCTACGAGCGCCATTACCGCGCCTTCGGTCCGGCTTTTCTCCGTCTTGCTTTTGTCGGTCCGGTACGGACGGATAAAAAGATAATACCAGCGGCCCTGCGCGCCCTGTACTTCCAGCTTCCGGGCCTGGCCGGTCCCGATCACGCCGAGGAGCAGCTGCCTCAGGTTCGGCAGGAGCAGCGGGAGCCTGATAGCCGTGATGGACCGCCCGACCATATCCGGCGCCATGCCGAGCGTCTTTTCCGCCGGGGGCGTATAGCGGCGCACGGCCAGGTCGGGCCCCAGAAGTATTATAGGGATGTCGATGTTGGCGAGCAGGTTCGAAAGATCGTTGTTCGCGAGGTTCAGCACCCGGTTGGCGTCCCCGAGCTCCTCGGTCGAAGTGATAAGCTCCTCGTTGGTGGATTGAAGTTCTTCCTTGGCGGTCTCGAACTCCTCGTTGACGCTCTGCAGCTCTTCGTTGCCGGAAAGAAGCTCCTCGTTGGAGACCTTAAGCTTTACGTTGGTCTCCTCCTGTTCTTCAATAATAGCTTTCAGCTGGTCGCCGGAAACCGCCAGGTCTTCTTTGAGCTCGATGACGCGGCGGCTGTCGCCGGCCCGCGGCGGACGGCCCGTCCGCACCGGGCCGCTCTCCGCCCCGCCGGCATCCTCGAACAGGATGAGGAAATAATCCTGGTGCAGGTTGGAAGCTTTGACCGGCAGGACCTCGATCCGTACGGGCGCGGCGGAGCCGCCCGGGCGGGACGCGGCTATCTCCTTGCGCACGGCGCAGGCCGATTTTCTCGCCACGTGTATGGCCGTCCGTAATTCCAGCAGGAACTCCCCCGCGGCCATGCGGCGCAGGTTCATGCTGGGTTTGCCGGGCGCAGGCCGGAGATAGGCCGAGGTATCCCCCAGGAACCGTACGATCTCCAGGTCGCCGTTGACGAGGACGCCGTTGGGGACGTACCGGGCGGGCAGGACGCTGTCCAGATCGCCCTGCAGGTCGAGCGCGTCCTGCGCCGTTTTGTCCTGCTCCTTCCCGCTTTCACCCAGGTCCTTGAAAACGGTTTCGGGCGCCATGAAACGGCCGAACCGCACGAAATCCAGGCGCGCGTTGGAGCCCGCAGCCCGCTCGAAAAAAATCTTTTTTTTCACATTAAGGGGTACGAACCCGCCCGGAAAGTCCCCGATAGTCTCGGAATGCCCCAGCATCAGGATGCCCCCGGGCCTAAGGGCGTACTGGAAGATCTGCAGCGCCTTTTCCTGCAGCGCCGGCCCGAGGTAGATCAGCAGGTTGCGGCAGCTTACCAGGTCCAGGTTTATGAAAGGCGGGTCCTTCAGCAGGTTCTTGGCGGTGAAGACGCAATGCTCGCGGATGGCCGGGGAAATGCGGTACCCGTCCTTAGCCTCCACAAAAAAGCGCCGCAGCCGTTCGGGGGAGACGTCAGCTTTTATCTTTTTTGCGTAGAAGCCGGCGCGCGCTTTTTCTATGACGGCTGGGTTCACGTCCGTGGCGAAGATCTGGAACGGCACCTGGGCGGCCCCGGGGCCGAGGAACTCAGCCAGGTTCATAGCGTGGGAATAGGCCTCTTCGCCCGTGGAACAGCCCGGGACCCAGATGCGGAGCGGCGCGTTGGAGGGCCTGTTTTTAAGCAGGCGGGAGTAGATGTCGCTCTTTAAAGCTTTAAAAGCGTCCGGTTCCCGGAAGAACGACGTCACGCAGATCAGGATATCGGTATAAAGCCGCTCGACTTCCGCGGGGTCCGCTTTAAGCATGTTAAAGTATTTTTCGGGATCGCTGACACGCTTAAGCGTCATGCGCCTCTGGATGCGCCGGCGCAGCGTGCTCTGTTTGTAATACTCGAACTCCACTCCTTTTGCGGCGCGCAGGAGTTCCAGGATACTGCTCAGGAATTGTTCGCGCTTCGGCCTGTTCTGCTGCCCTCTCCCGTTCCCCGCCCGGACGCCTCCCGGGACCGGGCCCAGTCTTCTGCCGATCTCGGCGGGAGAAAGCACGAAGTCCGCGAACCCCGCGGCGGCGGCCGAATCAGGCATGCTCGGGTGGGCCGCGGTGGTCCCGTCCTGCACGAAAGTCTTCCCGCCGCTTTCCCTGATGGCCCGCAGTCCTTCCGTCCCGTCGTCCCCCTCGCCCGACAGGAGCACCCCGACCGCGCTCCTCCCCTGGTCGGCGGCCAGAGAACGGAAGAAACTATCGATAGGGTTGCGCCAGTCGGCTTTGTGCCCGAAAGAAGAAAGATGGAGCGCCCCGCCCTTTATCAGCATGGCGCGGTTGGGAGGAATGATATAGATACGGTTGGGCCGGACTTTCTCCCCGCTTTTTACTTCACCGACGGGAAGCGCGGTGCTGCGCGACAGGATCTCGGCCAACTGGCTCTTATACTGGGGGGACAGGTGCGGCACGAGCACGAAAGCCATCCCCGGCGCGGAGGGCAGTGCGCCCAGGAGGTCCGAGAACGCCTTAAGCCCGCCCGCGGAAGCGCCTATGGCGGCAACGGGAAAAGAAGTCGTATGATAATGTCTTTTTATAAAATTTCCTATAGTTCCAGTATAGCATAAGGCCGCCGACGGCAAATCCTAATTGCCGCACTGTATTTTCTTCATCCGCCCCTCCACGCTCTCGAACGAAAGGTCTTTGCCCATCAGCTCGGAGACGGTAAGCTGGCCTTCCCTCATTGCAAAATCCACCGCCATTCCATACCGGTAATCCTGCAGGTCGGGGTCGGCGGTCTTCCCGGAGCAGAGGTCGGCAGGGGCGAAAGCCCCGGTACCGCCGGAGAGCCGCTCGGCGTAGCCGCGCAGTTTCCAATCGTCTATCAGCAGGAAGGTCAGGGTTTCAACCGAACGCCTTACCAGGACGCGCGAGGCCGCGGCTATTATTTCGCCGCTAAGGGAATGATAGTCGGAGTCGCCGGCGGCCTTGCGGGCGCGGTCCGCGCGGAAGTCGGGCGCGGCTATAAAGATATTGCCGTTGAAAGGGTTTACGCGGGAGTATTCCCCGTTCGAGAATAAAGTGAAGAAAACAAATTCATTCCTGCTGCCCGGGATATAAATATCGAACTTGTAGTCCGGCTTGAACAGCTCGGAAGAAGAGATCTTCTCAAAAGCCTTATCCAGCGACGATTCCACAACTTCCGGCACAGGCCCGCGGGTCCATAAAGTGAAGTTCTTGTACTCCAGTTTATTGCTGTAATAAAGGTCCGGCCTGGCCTGCAGCAGCAGGTAGCCGCCGGCCGCGGCAAGAAAGAGAAAAAA
>JAJZVJ010000338.1 GCA_021845705.1 bacterium | reverse complement strand
CTACCTTGTCGGTGTTGGTCACCACGACGAAATCGCCGCAATCCACATTGGGGGCGAAGTCGCGCTTATGCTTGCCCATCAGGAGGACCGCTATCTTGGTGGAGAGCCTGCCAAGCACCTGGTCGGAAGCGTCTAGGAAATGCCATTTCCTGGTTTTTTCGGCCGTGTCGGCTTTAGGCAAAGTGGTTTTCTGTGTCATAGTTATATTATGATACAAAATTTTCCGGATTTATGCAAAACCGCTTTTGCGGCGCGGCCGGGAACGCTGAATAAGGGCTGCCTGATATGTCAGCGGTAGTCTATAAACCGCGCCTGCGGGCGCACCGCCCTGGCCCCCTCGAAGTCAAAGGTTTTCAGCCCGGTTATTTCAAGCAAAGCTTTCCTGCAGCTGTAGTCCCCGGAGTTGCGGCGGTACAGTTCCTCCGGCATCTCCTCTAAATTGGCGATATCTACGGGGCGGGCGCTGCCCTGTTCGTAGTAAGCCTGGGAGGAGGAGAGGTGCACGCACCAGAGCGCGGGCTTGCCCATGGCCGCCATCGGCGCGCTTAGGACTGATTCATAGGTCAGGCCGAGTTTCCCGGCTTCCCTGAACAGCGGCGCGGTGGCGGCTTTCTTTTTAAGGCGCGCTTTGAAAGAGGGCGTCAGGTTGCTGAACAGGCCCGCGAAAAGGGAAAGAAGCACCGCCGCGGTCACCGCCGCGCAGGTAAGATAAAATATGTTCCTGATCTGACCGTTGACCATTATTTGCGGGGGGGCTCGCCGGGAAGCGGTATCTTGACTCCGTCATAACCCCAGATCTTCCCGTTCTCGCATAGCTTATGCTTCTTGATCCCGCCGGTGCCGAAGAAAGCGGTCGAATGTTTGGAATCGGAAATTTCAGTGTGATTGTTCCGGTAGTCGGAAATAGCCAGCGCCACGCTCTCGTTTATTTTATTCAGGCAGAGCGGGATTTCCATGCCGCAGATAAGGTAGCGGAGCCTCGCCCCGTCGTTTACCGTCATCGCGGATATCGGCTCGGCCAGCATTACATCCTCGGGGCAGTCGGTATAGCGCAGCAGCCACAGGTACTCCGGTTCGGAGATCTCTATATATCCTTTCTTTTCCGCTTCCTGTATCTCCCTGTCCGCCTGCTGGGCCTGGGGGCTGGCCGGCACCGGCTCGTAAGGCAGCAGCCAGGCCTTGTTCCCGGGGGAGGCCTTCCTCCATAATTCCAGGCCTTCGGGGGTGAGCCGGCCCGCCGGGTCGAAGACCGGGTCTCCGGCGAGGGTGCGCAGCTTGAACATTTCCCTCATGTCCACCCCCTCTCCCTCAAGGAAGCTTATCGCTTCGCGGGTGGCCTGGAAAACATAGGCCTTGTAGCCCTCATGGCTCAGCAGCAGGTGCGTCCTTTCAGCTGTCTTCTTCTTTACGATCAGGCCCCTTCCCGAGGGGACTTTCAGTTTCAGGTAATCCACCGCGCCGCCGAGTTCCGCGGCCCTGATGGCTTTATAGAGCTTTTTATCCTCGGGCTGGAGGACCGTACTGTTCGGGTCCGCCGCCAGGCGCAGTTTCAGTTCGTCAAGTATCTGCCCGTCGGTAAGCGAAGCGTCCTTAAGTTCCTCCACCCTTCTGCGGGCCGCGTCGTTAGAGGGTTCGAGCGCCGAGATGGTTTCGTAGGTTCTAAGCGCCCCCGCCGGATCGGAACGCGCTTCCTGCTCCGCGGCCAGCGCCCTCAGGGCGTTCATGTCATGGGGGGAGGCTTTAAGGGCCAGGTCGTACTGGGCCAGGGCTTTGTCATGTCTCCCCAGTTTTATCCAGGTTTCAGCGGCTTTTATCCTGGCCCTCACGTAAGGAGCGGCCTTTTCCCCGTATAGGGAAGCCGCCCTTTCATATTCCGCGACTCCTTCCTCGTACCTGCCCAGTCTCACCAGCAGCGGCGCGCGTTCGGCCGCCAGGTCAGGGTCCGAAGGGGCGTGTTTCAGGCAGGCGCCGCTCTCCTTCAGCGCGGCCGCGATATTGTCTTTAGCCGCTTCCGCCCTGAATTTAACCATGCAGGCGGCGGCCAGCTGCCTGTTCCCCGGGCGGGGGGGAGCGGGTTTCTTTGCCCGGACCTTTTCTTTTTTTACTTTGCCGGCGGTGTGTTTAAGACCGGCCCGTATGAGCTTCCTGTAGTACTCCGCGTCAGGGGCGCTGTCCTGGCGGGCGAGTTGCAGCGCCCTTGAATAGGAGGCCGCGGCCCGGCCGGGCTCGCCGTATTTCTCCAGCGTTTTCGCCAGGTAGTAGCGCGCTTTGTAGTCGGAGGAAGAGATCTCCACTCCCTGGGCAAGCGTCTCCTCGGCTTTGCGCGGCTCGCCGGCGGCGGCGTAAGCCAGGCCGAGTTCGCGGTAAACGGGGTAGTAGATAGGGTCCAGTTCAAGCGCTTTCCTGCAGTTGGAGACCGCGCCGGTGGCGCCGTCCAGGACCCGCGCGGCTTTGCAGGCGCCGAGGTACCAGGCGGAGTCTTCGCTCTTTTTGTCCAGCATCGCGCCGGCCGCGCCGGCCAGTTTCAAGGCGCGCTCGCGGGAGTTCCCGGGCAGTGTTTCCACGGCGTACAGAAAAAGGTCCCTTTGCCCCTGGTCCGGCTTTGTCCCGTGCAGCGCCTTTGCGGGGCTGAAGGCGGTTATGGCTATGTCGAAGGCCTCCGGTTCCGCGCCGCGCCCCGCCGCTTCGCGGGCGCGGGCAAGGTCTTCCCCGGTCCCGGCCGCCGCGCGCAGGAGCGGCGCGGCCAGCAGGACCGCCGCCGCGAAAGTTATGGCCGGGGGGATCTTCATCAGGCTACCGGGGTTTAAGTATGCGCGGCAGGGTAACCCCGCGCTGGGCCTGGTACTTTCCTTTCCTGTCCTTGTAGGAAGTTTCGCATTCTTTGTCGGATTCCAGGAATACCAGCTGGGCAATGCCTTCGTTGGAATAGATCTTGGCGGGGAGGGGGGTGGTATTGGAGATCTCCAGCGTCAGGTGGCCTTCCCATTCCGGCTCCAGCGGGGTGATATTCACCACGATGCCGCAGCGGGCGTAGGTGCTTTTGCCGATGCAGAGCCCTATCACGCTGCGGGGGATCCTGAAGTATTCCACCGAGCGGGCCAGCGCGAAGGAATGCGCCGGCACTATGCAGTAGGGCGCCTTTATGTTCACGAAAGACTTGTCGTTGAAATCTTTCGGGTCCACCACGCAGTTGTGGACGTCCGTGAAAACCTTGTACTCTCCCGCTACCCGTATGTCGTAGCCGTAGGAGGAGAGGCCGTAGGAAACACGGCCCTTTGCCACTAGCCCCTCCACGAACGGGGAGATCATCTTCCTCTTGCGGCACATTTCGCGTATCCAGGCGTCGGATTTTAACATAGTCTCTCCATGCGGTATAAAGCGCTGTGATCTTTTCCGCCCGGGGCGGAGTAAAATTCAGCGGCGCGGGCGGCCCCTGACGCAATCAATTCTATAAAATTGGCGGGCTAATTGGAACCGCGGGAGCTCCCGGCGGCC
>JAJZVJ010000337.1 GCA_021845705.1 bacterium | reverse complement strand
ATTATAGGCGGGAAGAAAATAAATTTAAAATTTATTTTTCCGGCGGAGAAACTGCGGGAACTAAACGCGCTAGCGGATACTTCTTGCGCCAAAAACCTGACCGAGGAAATTTGGCGGCCCCTACGGGATTCGAACCCGTGATCTCTGCCTTGAGAGGGCAGCGTCCTAGGCCGCTAGACGAAGGGGCCGTGTCTATTTATTATACCAAATTTGCAGCCGGCGACCGGGATTGAACCGGTGACCTACCGCTTACAAGGCGGTTGCTCTACCGCTGAGCTACGCCGGCGTTTAACAGCACAAATTCTACTAAATTTGCCGGGGCAGGCTTTCGGGCCGGGCCGGCATATACCATAAAAGTGGTATTTATCAGGCTTTTATATTTATCTTATAATCGCATAGTCGTGGCCGCGTGGCGGTTCTTAATTTTGCATGAAAAAAGACAAAGATATAAAAAAAAATACCGAAGGCTGCGGGGGGCAGAGCGCTCTCTTGGAGGCCGCTTTTCATGGCTATAATACGCCGCTGTGGCTTATGGACGGGGAGCGGCGCGTGTTGCTGGCCAACAAAGCGGCTGAGGTGCTGTTCGGGCGGAAGCAGGATGAACTAAAGGGTGGGCATTGCTACAAACTTTTCGGTTTAGATGCCCCGCACCCCGGGTGTCCGCTGGAAAAGGCGCTTAAAAATAGCGGCAGGGCCGCGGCTGAAATTGAGAACGGCGGCCGGAAACTGGAGTCCGTCATAGACCCGCTTCCCGCCGCCGGCGTTTCTTCGCCGGTCGCGGTGCACTCCATGACCGCCATGGCTGAGCAAAGCGACGGGCGCGCTGAGAGCCTGCGCCTGGCCGCCGAGCTGGAAAAGAGGTACACAGAGATTCAGGATTTTATGCTGCTTTCTGTGCACGATATACGTACGCCGCTGCTCTGCATACAGGGCTTCAGCAAATATATTAGGTCCGACGTGGCCCGGTTGACTGAGATATTGGAGACGGGAGGATGCGGCGAGGAAAGCCGTGCGCAGGCGCTGGACGTGGCGCGCAACCTGGTGCCGGAATCCGTCGATTCGCTGGACGAGAGCGCCATCAAAATCGCAGGGCTGCTGGACGGAATAATAAAGGTCTCCAAACAGGGCCGGCTGGAGATGAGGCCGAGAACTATGGACGCCGAAGCCGTCATAAAGAAAGAGCTGGCGGCCATGGCTTACCAGGTGGAGACTGCCGGCGCGCTGGTCGAGGTAGGAACCCTTCCGGGGTGTACGGCTGACCCCGCCGCGGTGGGGCAGATCTTCGCCAACCTCATCTCCAACGCAATCAGGTACCGGCACGGCTCCCGCAGGCCGGTAGTTACCATAAGCGGCTCGAAAAAAAGCGGTGTTTCCCTATACCGGGTGACCGACAACGGTCCGGGAATAAAAGCCGCGGACCTGCCGAACATATGGAAGCTTTTCTTCGGCGTTTCCGGTAACTCCGGAAAGTGCGACGGAATCGGCCTGCCGATATCGCGCCGTCTGGCCGAAGCCAACGGCGGCCGGCTCTGGGCGGAGTCCTCGTATGGAGAGGGGACCGTATTCTATCTGGAGCTTCCGAGCTGAAAAAAGCGCCGCTCCCCGTACCCTGTTCTTCTAGACGATAAAGGTAATCCTCAGGGATTGGCCAGGCCTTCCCTTATGGCGTAGCGCACCAGCTCGGTCTGTTTATGCAGGTCGAGCTTCTGGAAGATGTTCCGCCTGTGTACGTGGACCGTGTGCGGTGAGAGCTTAAGACTGGTGGCTATCTCCTTGTCTTTCAGCCCGGCCGCGGTAAGCTTTACGATGATCTTCTCTTTTTCGGTCAGCTCCGGGGGTGAGCCCCGGTGTCTGTCCCGGCCGCGCGGCTTTATGGACGGGCTCAGGTAGCGGGAGCCGCGGCAGACGGCGCGCAGCGCGGTTACTATCTCCTCGGCGGCGCTCTCCTTCACAAGGTAGCCGCTGGCCCCGGCGCGGATGGCTTTTTCCACCGTGGCGGGGTCGTCGTGCATGCTCAGAATTATCACCTTGCTGCCTGGCGCCAGCTTCAGCAGCTCGGCCATGGCCTCCAGGCCGTTTGGCGCCGGCATGGAAATGTCATATACGTAGACGTCGGCGGGGTTCCGGCGGGCCAGGCCCAGGGCCGCTCTTCCGTCGGCGGCGGCGCCGGTGATCACAATGTCCGGCGCGGTGCGCTTTATCAGGGCCTTCAGCCCTTCCACGACCACCGGATGGTCGTCGGCTATGTGGACTTTTATCCTGCGTTTCATCGAGCGGTCCCCCGGCCGCAGTTCATGGGAAGCTGCGCCCTTACCCGGGTGCCCCTGCCGGGCGCGGAGTAGACCGAGAGGTGGCCTCCGGCCGAGTTGGCTGCGTCCTCCATTATTTTCAGGCCAAGGCTATTTCCGTTCGCGGCGGCCTTCACGGTGTCGAAGCCGCGTCCGTCGTCCTGGATCTCCAGCGTCAACCACCCCCCTTCCGTCCCGGCACTGAACTTCACCAGACCCGCCCCGGAGTGGCGTTCCGCGTTCGCGAGAGCTTCTTGGGCCAGCCGGTAGAGCACTATGGTCGCCGGGCTTTCCGGGACGTCGGCATCGGGGAGGGAGAGCGAGACCTCCGCTGCTATTCTCGAGCGCTTGGTGAAGGAGGTCAGCAGTCCGGACAAGGCCGCGCCGAGGCCAGAGACTGCGAGCGAGGCGGGCCAGGCTTCGACGCAGGCCTTCTTGAGTCCCGCGGCCGAGGCCTTCAGCAGCTTTCTGGCGCGCCGCAGCCCGGCCAGCGCCATTTTTTCGTCGCCGCGGCGCACGCAGTCCTCCAGCAGCAGGAGCTCGGCGGAGAGGCCCACCTGCATAGCGCCGACGGAATCGTGTATGCCGGCGGCCAGCCCCTTTTTTTCCTCTTCCCGCTCCTGCAGCAGGCGGGAGGAGAGCTCTCGCGCCTCCTCCTCCAGCCGGCGGCGCCAGGTGACGTCCCTTTCTATGAGAATGCCGAAATGGCCGGACCTGGACCTGACATTGCGCGCGGTGACCTCGGTGACCAGTGGCCTGCCTCCGGGCCTGTCGTGCTTCACCTCGAAAACGTCGCTGGAGCCGGGGCGGAAGCGCCCGCGGCTAAGCGAGGCTCCGAGAACGCTCACCGGCTTGCCTGCGAGCTTGCGCCGGCCGAAGCCGTGCAGTGCCAGCGCGGCCGGGTTGGCGTCCAGTATGCGCGGCGTTCCCTGCTGCGGGAGTTCCAGCACCAGCATGGAGTCGCGCGCCTCCTCGAAGACCATGCGGTAGAGGTCATCGGCGTTCTTCTTGCCATTCTTTTTCACAGGCATCTTGATATTTTCGCATAACCGGGACGCTGCCTTCAATACACCGCTTTCCCGAGCATTTTCCAATCCGGAAATGAGCCTGAAATCCCCCGACGGCGTTCCGTCGATGATTTCTAGCCTTGCCTCCTTGTTTTTAATGATTTCATGCCTCCGGCCACGCGGCTGAACAGCCGGCGTTT
>JAJZVJ010000336.1 GCA_021845705.1 bacterium | reverse complement strand
CCGGGGCTTTTGGGCAGCAGGCCCACCATGAACTTGGTCACGGTATCGCCCTCTTCGCTGTAAAGCACGGCGCTGTACTGCTCGTCCGGCAGGTAGACAAAATTGGCCGGGTAAGAAGCGCTTCCGCACTTCAGGCGGGTCTCCAGGGTTCCGGAAGCTTCCCCGCGGGATCCGCCTTTTTCCTTACCCTGCAGTTCCAGGATGAATTTCCAGCCGCCGGCCCCGGCGGCGAGGACCGGCTTGCCCGGGCGCAGCAGCACCTTGCCCGCCGCCTGGAAAGGCGGCCGCACCCTGCGTTCGTTCGCCACCTCCACCTGGTAATCCAGCCTGAAGAGCCCGTCCTCCGGGGGATTAAGGAATGAATTAAAGATGATCCCGCGCGCCGGGCCCCCGCCCCGCATTTGCGGCTTGCCGTCAAAATTAACCTGCTTGCCTATGGGGCTCGCCTGCGTGCGCGAATAGGCCGCCCTGCCGTTGACGGCTTTCATCTTTACCGTCCAGCTTTCCGCGCGCGCCGGGCCGGCAAAGCAAAGCGCCAGACAGGAAAACATTAACGAGAACTTGATCTTCATATTATTAACCGTATCCGCCGCCTCTCTTACGCTATGCTGCAGAAACGGGAGACCAGCGAGGTGAGCGCTTCCACGCGCGAGGGCTTGGTGAGCACGTCAACGGCCCCTATGGCCAAAGCCTTGTCCTCCACGCCCGTGAGGCCCGTGATGATAGCTACCGGGATAGAGGCCAGCGCGGGATCGCTCTGCTGTACTTTGCGGAATTCCCAGCCCGTCATGACGGGCATCATAAGGTCCAGCAGTATAAGCCCGGGCGGCCGGGAGGATTTTTTAAGATAGGCCAGCGCCTCTTTGCCGTTGACGGCCACGGCAGTCTTGTAGCCCTGGCCGGACAAAACGGCTCTGATCAGGTCGCGGACGTTCTTGTCGTCATCCACTACCAGGACAGTTGAAGCTCCGGTTCCGCTCATGATATTTCCCCTACCGCTATGATAACAACAAAAAAAGGCGGCGCACAACTTAATTCCTATCCCGGTCGCACGCCCAGGCGGCGGACTCCTGCACGCCAGGCAATGCCGGGTCCAGCGCCACGCTGACGCAGCGGCGGCCATCGGCGAGCGCGGCAAGGCGGTACCAGCGGTTAAGGAAGCCGGCTACAGGGTCGAACCGGAAGGCGTCTTCGAACGCCGGCAGGGACCTGTAGTTGTTCTCCAGACCGCTGTGCGCGAAAGTGCGGTCCGAGACCGGAAGTATCCTGATAGCGCCGTCCTCAAGCATAGCGCCCCGGTATTCCACAAGCGGCTCGGTGGCGAGTGAGAGGACCTTTTGGCCCAGGACCTTGCCGCAATTACCGCTGCAGGACGCGGCGGCGGAACTTACGGGCGCGTCGGCCCACACCACACCCGGCCCCGCGGCGGAAAGCTCAAAGTTTCCCGAGGCATTGCCCCCCACGCGCGCGGCGGCCAGCACCTCGCGGAGCTCCGGGTCGTAGGCCGTAAGCCAGAGCTGCGCGGTGCCGCCCGGTATTTGCGGCGCCTCCGTAAAAGCGAACAGCACGGAACCTCCGTTAGAGCCGAAAGCGGCCAGGGCGCAGGCGCTGGAACCCGCCACCGCCGTCAGCTCCCCCGGGCCGATACCTGTAAAATGCACCCCTCGGTCGTCCGCTATCCACCAGGTGCGGGTCTTGTCCGGGTCGTCGCCGGGCAGCGGCAGCATCAGCGCCCGGAAGGACCGCCCCTTCCAGGAACAAGGCAGTACGGCGGCGGCGGTGGAACTGAAGAGTTTCTCGGGTGAGATGCGGAAACCCGGGTCCAGCCGGTCCAGTGCCGCGGCAGCCACCCACCTGTCGGCCTCGCGCGGCGCGGACAGCAATTTCTGAAAAACAGGGACGGCCAGGTCCGCTATGGTTCCCGCGCGGGGCAAGGCGCTCACCGCCGCGAAAGATACGGCCGGGAGCACACGCCCCAGCTTTGCCGCGGCGGCCGCCGCCTCGGGGGACTGGGCCCTGCTCTGTATGGCCGGGGCCGCCGCTTCCCCGGCCGCGCGCAGCTTCGGCCACCAATACCCGGTCATCACCGCGCCGCCCAAAAGCAGCGTAAGCAGGAACCAGGACTGGGCCAGGGACGGCGCCACCGCGCGGCTGCGGCCGGCCCCGCCGTTTTCCTCTCCCGGCCGGCTGAAATTGAAACGTACGGGCAGCGCTTTTATTACGCGCAGGCGGTACAGAAGCGGGCTCAGCCCGAAAACCACTCCGGAAACGGCCATGGAGAACAGGGACCAGGTCATCACCACCACCGTAAACGCCGTCATTACATAGCCCCACCCCCCGGCCGCGAAGAGCTCCAGCACGCGGTGAAACTCTATCAGCGCCGGCTGGCGCGCCAGCCCGGGCGCCCTGGCAAAAAAGAGGTAGGCGCACACGCCCAGAAAGAAGGCAAGCGGGGTATGGGGCTTCAGCCGGCCGGTGGAACGGTCCCTGAAAGTAACGCCCAGCATAACGTACATGAAGACGAAGCCGCAAAGCTCGCGCCAGAGCAGGGATGGGTGCCAGGCCCCCTGCAGGGCGGTATAGAACATCATGGCCGCGTAGACCACGGACAGGCCTATGGTATAAAGGACGCTCAGTATGGTGCTGACTTCCTCGAACATCAGGCGCTTGAGCACGGCCATGCCCAGGTTCGCCAGCCGCGCCAGCATCCAGAACATGGCGCTTATGCTGCTAAGCGTGCACAGCGGCACCAGCAGCGCCTGGAACCCCGGGGAGCTCCAGACCGCGACCGCTTTTTCAAGGTAGTAGTCCATTATTAAGCCGTAGCCGCAGCAAAAAGGCAGGCTGAAGAAGCGAAGATAAAGCCTGTCCCGGCTTACTTGGACAAAGGCAGGGACAGGGTGATCCTGGCGCCGCCGCCGGGCGCGTTTTCCGCTTTGGCGGCGCCGCCATGCTGCTCCAGGTATTTGCGCACTATGGTAAGGCCCAGGCCTATGCCGCGCGGCCTGGTGGTGAAGAACGGCTCGAAAGCCTTTCCCAGGTCGCCGGCGGGGAACCCCGGGCCGCTGTCGGTGAAAGCCAGGTGCGCCATCTTATCGTCGTGGGAGCACTCCAGCGTAAGCGTGCCGCCCTCCGGCATGGCCTGCACCGCGTTGGCCATCACGCAGCGCAGCGCGTAGCGCATAGCTTCAATGTCCACCATCACGCGCGGGTCGCCGGGGTCGGCGGCCGTCTTAAGCGCCACACCGGGCGGCAGCGGATAAGACCCGGCCAGGTCGTCGATGCCGGCGTTCATATGGGCCGGCGCCAGCTGCAGTTCACGCGTGCGGGTGAAAGCCAGCATTTCTTCTATGACGTCGTTGCTGTGCTTCACCTCGCTCTCTATTATCCCGAAGTGCTTGGCGACCTTCGGGTCGAGAGCCGCCCCGCCGGCGGCCAGCCTGGTCTTTATGTAATAAAGCGAGTTGGAAATAATGGCCAGCGGGTTGCAGTTCGTGGCTGAC
>JAJZVJ010000009.1 GCA_021845705.1 bacterium | reverse complement strand
TCCGATCTCCAACGGGAACAAAGCAAAAAACCTGTCGGAGCCTGATCTTTTTACCAGCATAGTTGTGTCGCCTCTTTTTCGCTGATCGGTTGGGAATATCCGGCAAACAGGGCCGGGGCCGCCCGGAAGAAAGCAGCCCTTTCACGTGTTTCGATATTTTTTAATTATATAATATTGTCGAATCCCCGCCAGGCTCCGCGTCCCGGCGCCGCACGCCCGAACAGGCCGCGGCCGCGCCGGAAAACGCCCGGCCGGGAAGCGCCTGAATACTATGCCCAGAGACTGCTACGAGATCATCCTGAACCACAACTGCGACCTGGCCTGCCGGTTCTGCTCGCAGGGGGATTTCGATCCGGCGGTCAGAAGCGGTATCGGCGACGCTCTGCGCCATATCCACAAGGCGGCCGAACTCGGCTATGGACGCCTAGGTTTTTCCGGAGGGGAGGCCCTCCTGCGCAGGGACCTCCCTCACCTGGCCGCGGCCGCGAGGCGCGCCGGGTTCAAGTCCGTCCGGCTGCAGACCAACGGCATGAAACTTTCGGACCTCTCACTGTGCCGGGAACTGGCCGCAGCCGGCCTGACCGTCTGTAAATTCACTTTCCTGGGGGCCGGGCCGGCCGTCCATGACCGCCTTACGGGCGTCCCCGGCTCTTTTAAAAAAAGCCTGCGCGGGCTGGATAATATGCTTTCCCTGAAACTCGCCGTCGGCGTGAACCTCCTGGTGACAAAGAGCAATTACCGGGGCCTGAAGAAAGCGGTAAAGTTTTTCATGGACCGGGGCGTGGCGGATTTCGTGCTGATCTACCCCTTGTATGTGGGGAACATGCTGAAGAACTTTAAAACACTGGGCGTCAGCATGCCAAAGGCCTCGGCCTCCGTGGCCGGCGCGCTGGACCTTGCGGCCGCGGCCGGCCTGGGAAGGAGCGTCAAGGCGCTGAACATGCCCCCCTGTATGCTGCCCGGCCACGAGCAAAGCGCGGCAGGGTCATACAAATTCAATACAATGGTAGCCTCCCCGCTCGGCTCAAGCTGGGACCTGGACAAGGAAACCGCGGGACTCAGGGAGCGGGGCCCGGTCTGCGCTGCCTGCCTGTTCCGGGACAAATGCCCCGGGGTGGACCGGCGCTACCTGGAACTTTTCGGCTGGGAAGGTTTCCGCGCGCTGACCAGCCCTCCCGTCCTGAAGAGGCTCAGGCCGGTACCGGGCTACCTGAGCGTCGCTGAAAAATGTTTTCTGGAGATACTGCGGGCGGGAAAAACCGTTTCCACCGGCGCTGTGCTCGCCGCGGCCGAAGACCTGCCGCTCTGCCGGAACTGCCGGGATAACGCCAATATCCTCTCGGCCGCCGGCCTCCTCGTGAAAAAGGGACTCATCGGCAGATCTTTGAAAGGCGGAAAATATTTCTGGCGGCTCAAACATGGATAAAGGCGCGCTTAAAAAGCGTTTCAGCGAGTTAGGGGCGTCATTCAGGATAGTTCCGGAAGACGCCGAAGTTCTGCTTTCCCTGCGGGACGGGAGCAGGGCGCCGGAGGCCCGGGAACTTTTTTACGGCGCCCTTAACGGACTTGAGCGCCATTTCTCCGTCTTCATAAAAGGCATGCCGTTCTGCTTCATGCCGGATGCCCGGGACCATATCCTTTACCGGGCCCTGCCCGGCCGCTCATATAAGCGCGTCGGCCAGTGCCGCGGCTGCTCCCTGAAAGCGCTGTGCCCGGGCGTAGAGGCCGGAAGCGTTTTTTCCGGAAAGCTGCGGGGTGAACTGCGCCCCGTCCTTCCCGTCCCCGGGGAGCTGGTTTTCGAGCTGACCAAGCGCTGCAACCTGGCCTGCGCCGTCTGCGCCACCTCAAGAACGGAGGAAGAACTTCCGGCGAAGAAGCTCGAGGCGACGCTGAAAGAGGCGGCGGCCCTCGGCATAAAGAACGCCCGGTTTACCGGCGGAGAACCTTTTCTCAGCCCTAACCTTCTTCCCCTGCTTAAATCGGCCAGGAAGAAAGGTTTCTACACCCTGGTCAACACCAACGCCACCGCCGGCTCCGACCTTGCTGCGGCCGCCCCGTTCATTGATAATGTGCTGGTTTCGCTCCAGGGCCACGACGCCGCTTCCGACGCCGCGGCGACAGGGAGGAAAGGCCTGTTCGGGCTGAAACTCTCCAATATGCGCGCCCTGCGCCGGAGCGTGCCGGTCTTCAGGCTCGGGACCGTGGCCTCCGCCGTGCTTATAAAAAATTTCAAGGCCTTTTACGCGCTCGCCTCGGAGCTGGGCGCGGACGTCTGGGAGATATACCGGCCCATGCGCGGCGGGGCCGGCCCGCGCTCCGGGGCCGTATCCCCGGCGCACATAAAGCGGCTCTCCTCAATGATAAACGGCCTTCCGGGCTCCGGCCCGCGCGTGCTGATAGCGAACCCGGTGCCGCTCTGCCTTGTCCCGTCCCATGAAAGGAAGAATTTGCTCGGCGCCGGGTTCGACGACGGGCACACAAGGCTGGTCGCAGATCCGCGCGGATTTTTCAAGCCGAGCTATTATATAGAGGAGAACCTGGGGACCGGGATCACGGAAGCCCTGGAAGCCGCCTATATGAAGGAACTGAGGGCTTTCGGCTGGCTGGCCCCCGGCTGCAGGAAGTGCCGGTGGCTGCTCAAGTGCCTCGGCGGCAGCCGCCTGCTCGCAAAAGCCGCCGCAGGCTCCTACTTCGGGAACGACCCCTGGCTGCCTGACGCCGCGGCAAAAAGGAACCGGGCCCCGCGCTGAAGCGCAAGGCCCGGAACATTCAGCGTCCCCCTGACTTAATAGGAACCGTGGGAACCGTGGCTGCCGTGCGAACCGTGGCTGCCGTGGGAGCCGTGGCTGCCGTGCGAGGAATGCGAACCATGGGAACCGTGGCTGCCGTGGGAGCCGTGGCTGCTGTGGCTGATATGCGCGGTAGGGCTGAAATAATTATTATGTATCTGCGCGGAAGCCTGCTCCACCAGCGCCGTGCCGAGGATGCCCAGCGCGAGCCCCGTCTTGACGATATCGGCGTCAAGCATCTTTCCTTCCTCGCTGGAGAAGAAAAGCCTGATATTCTTTTTTATTTTGGATGTTTTATTTTGCATAATATCCGCCCGGCTATTTGCCTTTCTTCATGTCCTTGATCCGCTTGTTTAACTCTTCGGTTATCTTGTCGACTTCTTTCTTCTGAGTTTCTTTATATTTTTTATCTTCTTCAACCTTGGCGATATCGGCCTTGATCTCGTCCGGGGACATGCCCAGCCTGCCGTTGGTGACTTTCATCCCCCTGGCGATAACCCTGCAATAATACTTGGACATATCCTTTACTATGGTTTCGCAGCCGGAGGGAGACTTTGTTATCACGGCCTCGCAGAAAGCCGCTTTAGCGGCGGGGCACTCGGAGGCGTTCCCGTCTTTAATGGCGCTATAGAGGGCGAAACTGGCCAGGCATTCCGCGTCCCCTCCGCAGGAAGACTTCGAATCCGGAAAAAGGGACATGATCTTGCGCTTCTGGTCAGGGAAGACGCTCAGCGCGTATTCCCTGGTCGGGATTATGCCTTTGCTGGCGGCGTCGCAGAGAGCGGGCATGGAGATCTTGGCCAGGATCTTGGGCTTCCAGCCGGAAACAACAGCGTAGCAGGAATTGCTGCTTTTGACTTTGCCGGCCAGGTAGGAAAGGAACAGGACAGGGTCGGCCCTTTTTTTACATTTATCGCTTACGCTCATCCTGGAATCCACTTTTATCCCGTCCGCTTCCGCTTCACCGGGAAGAGCCCCGCACATATCGCTGTCATTGCGCGCCAAGGCCGAGCAGGCAACGTAGTCCGCCGTATATTCGTAGAGTTTCTTGTTCTCTTCGGGGGTAAGAACACTGTACTTCGCGAAATAACCCCAATATCTCCCGTGCGTGGCCCTCATTTCCTCCAGCGACGCGCCTTTACAGGCCCCGTCATACTTGGAGAACATTTTGGGCAGCATCAGGTCGTTGTAATCTCCGGCTCCAGACACGTATGAAGAGGCGATGGGAGTTTCGGCCATGGTCTGGGCTGTGGCCCCTGGAGGAAGGGCGACCCCCGCGGCTTCTTCCGGGGGGGTGACTGGCGGCATGTTCGAAGGCGCTTCGGCCTTCTTCGAAAGGAAACGCAAAAACATCAGGAGCCCGAACAGGATCACCAAACCAAGTATGCCCCACTTTTTCATAGAGATGCCCACCTTATAAATAAAGCTTGAAATACTGTATCAGATAAAACCGGTATTTTCAAGGCCTGCGCGCTTACAGGCCCCCTGCGCGAAAGAGCGCTGCCAGCGGCTTAAGGCCGGTCCGCCAGCCATTTTTCCGCTGTTTTAAGCTTGCCTTTATCCCCGATGATATCAAAGGCGGCCGCGAAAACGCCCTTCAGCATAGCGCAGCGCGCATTAGAAGGCATATCGCCCCAGAGGCTCCCCTGGGCCTGGTAGTTGTACGCGGGGCAGACTCCGCAGTATGGCCGCCAGACACAGCGCGAACATTCCGGCTGCAGGTCCAGGCTGGAGGCTGCGGCGCAGGCCTTCACAACACCCGACGATATAACCCCGGCGTAGTCGTCTTTAAAGACGCTGCCCGCCCTGAAAAGCCCGTCCCCCTGCCAGGCGAGCATCCGCCCCTCGTCGCAGGTATAGATATCGCCGTTATAATCGTAAGCCAGCTGTCCCAGGCCGGCCCCGCAGGGGCAGCGCAGGTCCACGTATTTGTTATCCCTGAACCCCAGCGCCTTCTTGAGAACCAGGAAGGCCGTCTTTTCCTTCAGGACGACGCCTTTCCGGTTAAGCTTAAGGATATGTTCCAGGCTCCTGCGGTAAAACCGCGAGAATTCTTCGGCGCTGTAGCCGAGCCGGTCCCACAGCTGCGCTGAAAACCCGATCGGCGCCAGCGGCCTGACAAAGATAGAGTCAAGCCCGAGCCCGGCATATTCTTCTACTACCTCCCTTTCATGGCCCAGCGAGAAGCGCGAAACGGTAAGCAGGGCGCTGGGGCCGCAGTCCGAACCGGGGCCCAGCTTAGCCTGGAAATACTTTATCCATTTCACCGCGAGAGCGTGGGAGCCGCCTCCGGAGAACACACGCTGCCGGTCGTGCAGCGCGGCCGGGCCGTCCAGCGAGGTGCAGAGCGCGACGCGGTGTTTTAACAGGAAAGCGGCCTTCTCCTCCGTCATCAGCGAGAAGTTGGAGACCAGCGCGAATTTAAGGGATTTCCCCGCCGCGGCCGCCCGGCGCTCGCCGTACAGGACCGCTTCTTTCACCGCGCCCCAGTTCAGCAGCGGTTCGCCGCCCTGGAACTCCACCGTCAGGCCTTCGCCCGGCGCGCTCAGCGCGAAATCCACGCTTTTGCGCGCCACCCGCAGGCTCATGTCGGTCCCGCGCGCGGCGGCGCCGCCGGCGCCGGCCTGGCAGTAAAGGCATTGGTGGTTGCAGCGGAGCGTGGTGACCAGGATATGCAGGCCGGGCCCGCGGTCCAGGTAGGCGTTGGAGCCGGACCATTTTTCCGCCTGGTCCTCAAAGTCCATCTTGTCCCGGAGAAAACCCTTGTCCCGCAGCTCGTCCAGTTTCGCGGACGGCGGCAGGTCCCCGGAGCGCGCAAAGCGCCTGAACTGCGCCGGAGTTAGGCGCGCGTGCTCGCCGGCGTCGTTGGTGAGCAGGTATCCGCGGCCGCTCCTGGCCCAGTTAAAATGGGGAGGCCCGCCGGTTTTAGCGCTTTTCTTCATATCTTGTAAACAGGCGCCGCAGGCCCCTGAAACCTGCGGCGCGCCGTCGCATCCATTTTTTACGGCCGGAGGCCCCGGACTACAGAACCCGTTTTTTGCCGGCTTTATACAGCCCGCCGATAACTTTGGAAGGATCCTTTTTGGTGCAGGCGGTTATCATCGCCGCGATGATAAAAGGTTTATACCCGGCTTCCTTGTAGGTGCCGATGCGGTACTTCTCGAACACCTTGGCGGACACCTCGCCCTGCTTGCAGGACACGTCGGTGATGTCGGCGGGCAGGCAATGCAGGTACAGGCCCTCGCCGCCCTTGGTAAGTTTCATTTTCTTTTCGTCGCATTCCCAGCCGGTATGCCTGGCGTTCTGCGCGAGGCACTCTTTCTCCAGGTCCTTAAGGCCGGCGTGGTCGGACTTCTCCAGGAGCGCGGTGCGGCGCTCCATAACTTTGTACGGCGCCCAGCTCTTCGGGTAGACTATATCGGCGTCCTTGAAAGCGCTCTCCATGCTGTTGGAGACCTTGAAGGAACCGCCGGACTTCTTAGCGTTGTCGCCGGCCACCTTGATGGTTTCAGGCAGCAGGTCGTAGCCTTCGGGGTGGGCCAGTTCGACGTTCATCCCGTACCGGGTCATCAGGGCTATGACGCCCTGCGGCACGGAAAGGGGCTTGCCGTAGCTGGGCGAGTACGCCCAGGTCATGGCTATCTTACGGCCCTTCAGTTTTTCGAAACCGCCGAAATGGTTCTTTATGAAAAGCATGTCCGACATGGACTGCGTAGGGTGGTCCAGGTCGCACTGGAGGTTCACCACGGCCGGGCGCTGGTTCAGCACCCCGTTCTTAAAGCCGTCGTCCAGCGCTTCCGCCACTTCCTTCATATAGGTATGGCCTTTGCCGATGAACATGTCGTCGCGGATGCCCACGGCCTCGGTGAGGAAAGAGATCATGTTGGCGGTCTCGCGCACGGTCTCTCCGTGGGCTATCTGCGATTTCCCCTCGTCCAGGTCCTGCACGGCCAGCCCCAGCAGGTTGCAGGCGGAAGCGAAGGAGAAGCGGGTGCGGGTGGAATTGTCCCGGAAGTTTGAGACGGCGAGGCCGGTCCGGAACATGTCGAGCGGGATATTCTTCGCGTGCAGTTCCTTGAGCAGCTCGGCTATCAGGAACACGGACCTCAGCTCGGCGTCGCTTTTTTCCCAGGTCAGCAGGAAATCTTTGCCGTAAAGGCCGGCTTTGAGTTTCCCCAGTTCAGTTAAAGACTTTGCGATATCGATGGACATTTTATCTCTCCAGGCGGTTTCGGTCATCAACAGACAGACATTATTCTACAAAAAAGGCGGGGTTCGTAAATATTCCACGCCCGGCCGCTATCTCCGGTCGGGACGGGTCATACGCGCGGGGTCAAGCAGCCGTGAAAGAGCTTTACCGGAGAGCCGGCCTTCCGCTTCCAGCAGGCCCGTGATGGTCTTCCCTGAGGCCAGCGCGCGCTTGGCCACGTCCGCGGCGGCCAGGTAACCGAGGGACGGCGCCAGCGCCGTGGCGAGCCCCATGGAGCGGTGCGCGTAGTCCGCGCAGCGCCCGGCGTCCGCGGTGATGCCGTCCACGCAGCGCAGGGCGAGCTGCCGGCAGGCCGCGGCAAGCAGTTCGGCGGATTCAAGCAGGTTCTCCGCTATCAGCGGCATCATAACGTTCAGTTCCAGCTGGCCCGCGCCCACGGCGAGAGAAACCCCGAGGTCGTTGCCTATAACGCGGAAGCAGACCATATTGACCATCTCGGGAATGGAGGGGTTCACCTTCCCGGGCATGATGGAACTGCCGGCCTGCACCGGCGGCAGGCTGATCTCGGCCAGGCCGGTGGCCGGGCCGGAGGAGAGGAGGCGCAGGTCGTTGCAAATACGCCCAAGCTCTACGGCAAAATCCCGCAGGGCCGAGGAGACCCTGCCCAGCGGGGCCTGCGACTGCATCGCGTGCATAAGGTCCGGAGCTTTCAAAAGCCTGAAGCCGGTAAGCCTGGAAAGTTCGCGCGCCATGCCCCGCGCGAAAGCGGGGTGCGTGTTCATGCCGGTGCCCGCGGCCGACCCGCCGATCCCCAGCGTCCTGAGGTCAGCCGCGGTGCGGGCGACGTGGCGCGCCGAAGCGCGCACCGCCGCCGCGTAAGCCGAGAACTCGCGCCCCAGCATTACCGGGACCGCGTCCTGCAGGTGCGTCCTGCCGCTTTTGAGTATGCCGGAAAATTCTTTTCCCCGCCCGGCCAGCGACGCGGCCAGCCGCCCCGCCGCCGCCCCGAACTCTTCCAGCGCGGCCAGCGCGGCCAGGTGGACCGCCGTCGGGTAAGTGTCGTTGGTGGACTGCCCCATGTTAACGTGGTCGTTGGGCGACAACTTGGCATAGTCGCCTTTCTTATGCCCCAGCAGCTCCAGCGCGCGGTTGCAGAGCACCTCGTTCACGTTCATGTTCGTGCTGGTCCCGGCCCCGGCCTGGAAACGGTCGACGATGAACTCGCCCCTCAACCGGCCGGACAGGACCTCGTCCGCGGCCCGGATGACGGCTTTCGCCTTCGCCGCCGGCAGGCGCCCGGCTTTAAGGTTGACCGCCGCCGCGGCCTTCTTGACCTGGCAGTACGCCGAGATAATGCCGGGGTTTATCTTTCTTCCGCTGATCGGGAAATTTTCTTCCGCCCGCCCCGCGTTCACGCCCCAATAGGCCCCGGCCGGCACCGGGAATTCCCCCAGCGAATCTTTTTCAATGCGCGCGCCGCTCAGCCGCGCGGCTGCGGATTTTGAACGGACCTGCGCTTTTTTGCGGCGGCTCATAGTTGTCCCCCTATTTGTACTTTTCAAAAAGCGGCCGCGCCCTCTCCGGGGCGTAGCCTGCCGAGCGGCGCGCTATAGGCTCACCCTTAAGCGCGGAAAACCGGGCGTCGAAAGGCGGCCGGTCCGCTTTATAGATCAGGCCGGTCGGGATGGTTTCGGATCCGCCGGAAGCGAGCTTGATGGCCGCGTCGAAACTCGCGGGGTCATGCTCCGGCCCTACGGGTCTGGCCCGGGCTTTGAACCAGCCGAAAGTGTTTATTTTATTAAAGGTGATGCACGGCGACATAATATCCACCAGCGCGAAACCTTTATGCTCTATAGCCTGCCGCATCAGCCCTGTCAACTCCGGCTTGTCGCCGGAAAAAGCCCGGGCCACGAAAGTGGCGCCGGAGGCCAGCGCGAGAAGCACAGGGTTGACCGGTTTTGCGCCGACGCCCTCCGGGTGGATAGGAGTAACGAATTCCGGGGAGGAAGTCGGGGAGGCCTGGCCTTTGGTAAGGCCGTAAACGCGGTTGTCCCCGGCGAAAACGGCCACGTTAAGATTGCGCCGCGCGGCATGGATAAAGTGGTTGCCGCCTTCTCCGTAATAATCGCCGTCGCCGGAAACGGAGATCAGCTTCACCTTGTGGTTGGCCATATTCATCCCCGTGGCCGCCGGCAGCGCGCGCCCGTGCAGCCCGTTGAAAAGGTTGCATTTCACCGAAAACCCCAGCTTCGAAGCCTGCCCTATGCCCGTCACCATTATGAAATCCTGCGCGTTCATCCCGAGGCCGCACAAAGCCTCCTTTACGCAGGGCAGGATATCGAAATTGCCGCAGCCGGGGCACCACTGCGGCTCATGGTAGCCGAAATTTTCAGGACAGGTCATAGCTTCCCTCCAAGCCCGGCTCCCAGCAGTTCAACTACGTCATCGACGGTGAGGATACGCCCGTCGTACTTGCTTATATGCCCCTGGGTCTCGACCCCGCATTCCATGCGGAGCAGTTTGCCTAACTGGCCGGAATAATTCTGCTCAAGCGTTACAAGCCTTGGAAATCCCTTCAGCGCCGGGACCACTTTCGCCGGGTCCAGCGGGTAGAGGTACCTGAACACGGCCACCGAGAAATCAATTCCTTTTTCCTTAAGGAGCGGCGCCGCCTCAAGCAGCGGGCCCACCGTGGAACCCCAGGCGATCACGCAAACCTTGTGACAGGGGTTGATAATTTCCGGCCCGGGGAAAGCGGCCGCCATGCCGTCCAGCTTGCGCATGCGCTTGGAATGCTGCCGCACCCGGTTCGCCGCGTTATCGGTAAGGTGCCCGTACTCGTCGTGCTCGTGGCTGTCGCACGAGACCAGCCACCTGGACAGGCCGGGCACCGCGCGCGGGGAAACGCCGGAGCCGGTGACGGCGTAGCGCGCGAACATGTCCGGCGCCGGCGGTTCGGGAGCTATAAGGCCGCGGTCTATGCGCACGCGGGAAACGTCGAATTCCTCCAGCGTCCGCTCGCAGCCCGCCTGGCCCAGGTCGTTCACCAGGAAGACGGGGACCTGCCAGGCGTCCGCCACGTTGAACGCTTCGGCGGCCAGATAAAAACTATCCTCGTGCGTGGCCGGGGAGATCACGGCCCGCGGGAATTCACCGTGGGAAGAGTGCACGAGGCTGAGCAGGTCCCCCTGCTCGGTGCGGGTAGCCATGCCTATGGCCGGGCCGGCGCGCTGCCCGTCGTAAATAACCACCGGGGTTTCGGTAATGCCGGCCAGCCCTATAGCTTCGGCCATAAGGCTCAGGCCGGGGCCCGAGGAACCGCAGGCCGCGCGGGCTCCGGCGTAAGAAGCGCCTATGGCCAGGTTAAGCGCCGCTATCTCGTCCTCGGCCTGCTCTACGGCTATCCCCAGCCCCGGGCCGGCCGTACCCAGCACGTCCAGGATGCTGGTGGAAGGGGTTATAGGGTAACCGGAGTAAACGCCTACCCCCGCCGCCACCATTCCCAGCGCTACGGCGTCGTTGCCGGAAACCAGCATCCTGCCCGCCGAGGGAGCGGGCGTAAAATCCGGCCAGCGCACGTCCCGCGCCCCGATGAACCCGGAAACGGCGGCCACGACGTCGAGATTGGCCTGAAGAACTTCCGGTTTCAGGCGGCCTTCGAAGATCTTATTTACGGAAGCGGCCAGCACTTCCGGAGGAAAACCGAGCACGGCGAAAAGCATTGAGACCAGTTTTACCGCGGCGAATTTGTCGCCCTTCGCGGCCGCCGGTCCCACCGGGCCGGGCAGCGCTCTCAGGCGCGGGTCGGTCTGCGCGCCTTTGTCCTCCTCCAGGCAGAAAGCGAGCCCTTCGGCCTTCAGCCCGCCCAGGCGCAGACCTATGCTCTCCTCGTTCAGGGCCAGCAGGTAATCCGCCTGGCGCACGGAAGCCGACAGCGGCTCTCCCGCAAAGCGCACGCTCATGAAGTTATGCCCGCCCCTTACGCGCGACTGGTAGTCATGAGCTATAAAAACATGGTAACCCAGCCTGAGCAGCGTCTTCCCCAGTATCTCCCCCGCGGACTGCACGCCCTGGCCGGCCGCCCCGGCGATAACTATGTTGATGTGTTTCATAATGTCCTGTGGACCGGGCAGGCGCGTACCGTGCTCCCGGTTCTTCCGTTCAGCCCCTTTTTTCCTTCATAAGGTTACGGAGCACGTAGTGGAGTATGCCGCCGTTCCTGAAATATTCCAGTTCCACCGGCGTATCTATACGGCAAAGCGTTTCAAAAGAGCGCGGCGCGGCGCCGCCCGCCGCGACGGCCACTTTCACCGTTTTTCGCGGCGCAAGCGTCTCGTCCAGCTCGATGGTAAAAATCTCTGTCCCCGTCAAGTTCAGCGGGCCCGTGCCCTCCCCCGGCAGGAATTGCAGCGGCAGCACCCCCATCCCCACCAGGTTGGAGCGGTGTATCCGCTCGAAGGATTCGGCGATGACCGCCCTGATCCCCAGCAAAAAAACGCCCTTGGCCGCCCAGTCGCGGCTGGAGCCGATACCGTAATCCGGTCCCGCGAGCACTACCAGCGGGACCCCTTCCCCCCTGTAGCGTTCTGCGGCGTCAAAAATGGCCAGACGCTCGCCGGAAGGCTGGTGGACGGTCACCCCGCCCTCGGTGCCGGGCACCAGCAGGTTCCTCAGGCGCCTGTTGGCGAAAGTGCCCCGCGTCATCACCTGGTCGTTGCCGCGCCTGGTGCCGTAGGTGTTGAAATTTTCTTCAGCGACCCCCTTGCCCGCCAGGTACCTGCCGGCCGGGCTGTCCGCCGCGATAGCGCCGGCCGTGCTTATATGGTCGGTGGAAATAGACCCGCCGAACATGGCCAGCACCCTGGCCCCCCGTATGGACGCCGAAGGAGGCGGGACCCTGGTCATTTCCCTGAAAAAAGACGGTTCCCGCAGGTAAGTGCTCTCCGCGTTCCAGGGATATAGCGCAGCCTCGCCGCTCCCGATCCCGTTCCAGGTAGCGTTGCCGGTATAGAGGGTGGAATAAGCCTCGCGGAAAACCGCGGGGTCCTCCGCCAGGGCCAGGTGCTCCCGTATCTCGGCTTCGGTAGGCCAGATGTCGCGCAGGAACACGCCGCGCCCGCCGGCGCCGCGGCCCAGCGGCTCTTTTTCGAAATCGAAATCCATGGTGCCTGAAAGCGCGTAAGCCAGCACCAACGGGGGCGAGGCCAGGAAAGAACCCCTGCAGTGCGGATTGATGCGGCCGCTGAAATTACGGTTGCCCGAAAGCACCGACGCCAGGGACAGGCCGTCTACGGCTTCCTCCACATAACCTGGGAGAGGCCCGCTGTTGCCGATGCAGGTGGTGCAGCCGTAACCCACCGTATTGAAGCCCAGCTTATCCAGGTAGGAAGCGAGCCCGGCCGCTTCCAGGTAGCGCGTTACGGCCAGCGAGCCGGGCGCGAGGCTTGTTTTAACGTACGGCTTAACTTTCAGGCCGGCTAGCACGGCTTTTTTGGCCATGACGCCCGCGCCTATCATGACCTTAGGGTTGCTGGTATTGGTACAGCTTGTAATGGCGGCTATGGCCACCGAGCCGTGCGAGATAGTTCCCTCGGAGCCGTCCGGGTAGCGTACGCGCGCGCACCTGGAGACCTCCGCCGCGGGCACGCCGAGGCCCTGTTCGGCCGGGGGCGCTGCAAGTATGCGCCGCCAGGCGGCTTTTGAATCTTTCAGCGGTATCCTGTCCTGGGGGCGGCTGGGGCCGGCCAGGCTTGGTTCTATTCCGGCCAGGTCTATCTCCACCGTGTCCGTAAAAACCGGGTCCCTGGTGGAATCGGTACGGAACAGGCCCTGCTCTTTACAGTACCTCCCGGCCAGGTCCACCTCCGCTTCCGAGCGGCCGGTAGCCCGCATATACCTCAGGGTTTCATCGTCCACCGGGAAAAAGCCGCACGTGGCCCCGTATTCCGGGGCCATATTGGCCACTGTAGCCCGGTCCGGCAGCGTCAGCGAGGACAAGCCGGGCCCGAAAAATTCCACGAATTTCCCCACGACCCCTTTTTTGCGGAGTTTCTGCGTGACCGCCAGCACCAGGTCGGTAGCGGTACAGCCTGGCGGCAGGGCGCCCGTGAAGCGGACCCCTGTCACTTCGGGCAGGTTCAGGAACACCGGCTGCCCCAGCATAGCCGCGGCGGCTTCTATGCCGCCTACCCCCCAGCCCAGCACGCCCAGGCCGTTTATCATGGTAGTATGCGAATCCGTGCCGACCAGCGTGTCGGGGCAGGCCGTTTCACCGCCGTTTTCCCTGAGGCGCCAGACGACTTTACCGAGATATTCCAGATTCACCTGGTGACAGATGCCGGAAGCCGGCGGGACCACGCGGAAATTCGAAAAAGACTTCTGCCCCCAGTGCAGGAACTCGTAGCGTTCCCTGTTGCGCTCGAATTCTTTGCGCGCGTTCACGGCCAGGGCTTCAGGAGAGCCGTAAGCGTCCACCTGCACGCTATGGTCGATGATAAGGTCTACGGGGAGGCGCGGATTTATCATTTGCGGGTCCAGCCCGAGCCTGGCCAGGGCCCCGCGGAGGGCCGCCAGGTCCGTCAGGGCCGGCACGCCGGTGAAGTCCTGCATAAGCGCCCGGACCGGCATGAAAGGAACCTCGGCAGCTGCGGGAGCTTTAGCATTGTAGCGGGCCAGGTTCAGCACGTCCTCGGCTTTTATTTCCAGCCCGTTCTCGCAGCGCAGGGCGCTCTCGAGCATGATTTTTATCGTGAACGGCAGGCTGGAAATGTCCGCGCCGGCAGTCCCTGAAAGAGCGGAAAGCCGGTAATAGGACACGCTTCCTTCCGCAAGAGCGAGGCTGGAGAGAGCGCCGAAAGAATTTAAACGGGCGGATTTAAAAGCCATATAAGGATACCCCTTGGCCAAAAACCTGTTTAAAGCGCGGCTTTAGGCCCGCAGATACCGCTATAATATAATACTTACCCGCACCGACTGCAACAGTAAACTGGGGTGCGCCTATCCTCCGCAAAGCCCCGCGTGGAAACCGGCTGCCAGGCTGGTTGCAATACTGCCCGCCTACAGCTATAATACCGTTACGGCGGTTTTTTGTACGAAATATCAGAGCCAAATAAGTTTCCGCGGCACGGAGGAACGGTTAAAATGATGAAAGGGATAATCGTAGGCATTGCGGCCAGCATAATAGCGGGGCTTGCCGGGGCGTATATTTTCATATCGACTGGGCTCATGCCGGCCAACGCGGACGGTAACCCGCCGGCCCTGGAAAAATGGGCGGCCCAAAAGTCGCTGCACGCTACGCTCGCGCGCGAAGCGCAGAAAGGAGCGGGCCCGCTCGGAGTTAACGAAGAAACCCTCTCCGCTGGCGCCCGCCTTTACGCCGCCAACTGCCTGGTCTGCCACGGCGCGGCGGACGGCGAGGCCTCCAATATCGCCAAGGGCCTGTACCAGCACCCGCCGCAGCTGGCCAAGCACGGCGTGGCCGACGACCCCGAAGGGAAGATCTACTGGAAGATAAAGCACGGCATCCGCATGACCGGCATGCCGGCCTACAGCCCCACGCTCGACGACAACCAGGTCTGGGAGCTCACTCTTTTCCTGAAGCACCTGCCGGAACTCACCCCAAAGGCCGCGGCCTTATGGAAAGCCATGCCCAGCGCGGCCGCTCCCGTTTCCGCGGCGGCGAAAGCGGCTAAAACCAAGAAATAGATCCTCCCGGCAAAGGGGACGCTGATCACTAAAGATTCCGCTGAAAAACCCACTGTTTTAAAAATAGCGAAAAAACAGGGTAAAATTTTCGCTCAAGGATCGCGCACAAACGCTTTTTATTTATCGGTTAAGATGTTTTGATGATCTTTTTTGAACCTCGTTTTTGGCCAGAGGGGGTTTTTCAGCGGAATCACTAAACGGTCGTGTGAACAGCTTTTTCTGAAATCTGCCGGTCCCCTACCCCCTTCTTCATTTATTTGCCGGCTTACGGCGGACCTTTTGATGTTTCTCCGCATCCGCCTTGAGGGCGTCCTGCAGGGCCTTGATAGCGGCTTTTTGTCGGGCTTTCCTGTCTTTAACAGCCTTATTTATTTCCGAATTGGGCCTGTCTTCAAGGCTTTTCCTGAGCGCCTTTATTTCGGCTGCTTGTTTTTTTCTGAGTTCCTTTACCGGGTCGAGGGTTTCTTTAACGGGGGCGACGGGCGGTCTCTCACCGGTCTGTGCCGGTTTGTCCGATGAAGGCTGCGCCGGCTTATCCGACGAAGGCTGGGCCGGTTTCAGCGATGACGGCTGGGCAGGTCTGGCTCCTGACGGCTCCGCGGAGTCCGGGCCATGGAAAGGCCGGAAGAAGGCGGGATCCGGGGAAGTGATCACCTCCGGCGCGGCTTGCGTGGGCACGAGTACGCCGGGCTGAGCCACCGTGTCCGTAGAAGGCTGGGCCGGGGTTCCGGCCGGCACGAGCTTATCAGGGACGGCGGGCTGGGCCGGCCGACCAGGGGTTTTGACCGGCATAGGCTCAACCGGTGGCGAGTGCCGCTTGGGCTGTACCGGCTGGCCCGAGTCTTTTGTCCCCTGCGCGCCGGCCATCGTGGCCAGGCATACTGCCAGCATTATTGCTAACAACATTTTCATTTTTTCTCCTCCCGGCTTTATTCTTTAAGGCTGCAAAAAACTGTCCAGGCCGCTGAACGGGATATTCGCGGCGCCCACCCGGGCCTGGCTTCGGCAGCTTCAGGCAAAACCGTCCGCGAAATATTTCACCAAGACCGGCATGAGATAAGTATAGCCCCCGGCCGGGCCGGCAGCTATTCGGAATTGTGCTTAATCCGCCGGGTAATATTACGGATGCCGGGGTTACCGGCAGGAAAGAGCCGGCGTTCTGCGGGAAACCGGGAGTAAGGACCGGCCTTGCCGTCCCGCGTACCGCCCCTGCGGGGTCCCAGGCTGCCGCTTTGGAAAGAGCGGTTATTCTAGCGGGGCGTGGACTGACACGGGGTGCGGACGCATTTTTCAGCAGACTGCTAAGGCAGGTATTGAGAACCACATGATCCCGACAAAGGCGTGGCGGGTTCGGCAAGGGGAACAAGAAACAGGAACGCCGCCGGCTGCTTCGCACTAAAACACTTTAACCTGAATCCTGCAGTTCAGAGTAGCTCTCATTGGGAAAATCAGGGAATAGAATTATTCTGCAGGATTCCCCGCGAAGCGGGCGGAGGGCCCAGCGCCATGCGCGCCCGGCCCGACGAGGGGTATTCCTCCCGAAGGGCGCCCGCTATGCGGACGGAAAGTTGCAACTGCAACTTTTAGGTTCGTGCAAGTAAAATGAAAAAGCCCCGCGGGTTAACCGCGGGGCCTTTTCATTTTACTTAACGCTCACAGGTACTGCGGTAGAGCGGCGTAGAACGCCGCGGCTTTCACCAGGTCTTCGGCGGGCATGAACTCGTTGACGGTATGCGCGTAAACCTCGTTGCCCGGGCCGAAGCCTATGGTCGGGATATTCAGGCGGCCGGCGGTGGCCACGCCGTTGGTGGAGAACACCCATTTATCCACTACCGGGGTCCTGCCCAGGGCGACCTTGCCGGCTTCCACGCCGGCCTTTACAAGTTTATGACCGGCGGAGAGCACCCAGGTGGGGAAATATTTTTCCTGGCTAACTTTAGCGCCGGTCCAGGCTACGGCGTCGTACCGCAGCACTTCCACCCTGGCCTTGAATTTCTTTACCGAGGGGAGGCGCTGTATTTCGGCCACGGAACTCTTAAGGGTTTCGCCGATGGTAAGGCGGCGGTCAAGGTAAATGGTGCATTCGTCCGGCACGGCGTTGAGCGACGGGGTTTTGCACTCGATGCAGGTTACGGCCACGGTGCCTTTGCCGATGAACTTGTCCGTTTTCAATTCCTTGTTCAGGGCGGTTATTTCCTTAACGATATCCGACATCTTCACCACGGCGTTATCGCCGCGCTCGGGGGCGGAGGCGTGGCAGGAGCGGCCTTTCGTGACCACTTTCATCTCCATGCGGCCGCGGTGGCCGCGGTAGACTTTCAGGTCCGTGGGTTCGGTTATCACCACGAAGTCGGGGCGTATTTTTTCTTTATTGATCAGGTGCAGCAGGGGGAGGCCGTCGCAGTCCTCTTCCATGACGGAGCCGACCACCATCAGGGTGTAGTCGCCTTCGAGCTTAAAGTCCTTTATTATTTTCCCGGCGTAGACCATGGAAGCCATGGAGAGTTTCTGGTCGGTGGCGCCGCGGCCGTAGATGGTGTCGTTCTTGTAAATACCGGCGAAGGGGTCTATCTTCCAGGCGGTCTTGTCGCCGATGCCGACGGTATCGATATGGGCGTCCATCATTATCTTCTTTTTGCCGTGGCCGATGAAGCCTATAATGTTGCCGATGCTGTCTATCTTGATCTTGTCGAAGCCGACCTTGATCATTTCTTTCTTTATGAGCTCCACCAGTTTGCCTTCCTGGCATGAAAAGCTGGGCGTGCGGATGATGTTGCGCGCGAAAGCGACTATGTCTTTCTTGTATTTCTTCGCTGCGTTGCGGATAAGTTCGGCGTTGTTCATTTTCCCTCCGTCATATTTAAGTCCGGTTCGTTTATATTCTAGTCAATGCTTAACGGCTTTGTAAAACCTGTTCAGCGCCCGGCCCCCTCATTGCGGCCCTGGCCCCGGCCAGTCCCGGCCAGGAATCGGGGGCGTTCCACACCGTCCTCGCCAGCACTTCCCGCGCCTCAGTCTTGCGGCCGAGCGCCCTGAGCAGCTTATAGCTTTGGAAAGAAGCTTCACTGGCTAATAACGGGGGGGCGTCCCCCGCGCCGAAGTAGGAAGCGTAGGCGGCGGCCTGGCAGTCTTTCAGCGCCCGCTCTTTTCTTCCCTCCTCCGCCCGCAGCGAGCATAGCCCCATCAGCACCTCCGCGGTGTCCGGGTTAAGCTCCAGGTCCAAAGCGCGGGAAAGAAACACCTCCGCTCCCTTAAGATCTCCCGAGCGCGCCTTTTCGGCGGCGGAGAGCCTTAAGCGGACGGATCGCTCCTCCCCGGATTTCCATAACGAGCGCAGCGCTCCCTGTGACAGACCCAGTACGGCGGGGGCGGTCCATAAGCGCAGCTGGCGGCCGCTGAAACTCTTACGGGAACGCATTTCCTCCAGCGCGTTCGCTAGCAGCCGCAAACGCCCGTCAAAAGCCACCCGCGAGGAAAGCCCTGAAATAATTTTAGACATTCTCTCTGGAGGCCACATCAGCAGCCTGGGATAGACAAAGGCCGACCAGAAAGTTTCTGAATCCCGCTTTAAAAGCGCCTCTATTTCCCTGTCTTTCGCGTACGGGGTACCGCGCACCATATTATGTTCCGACTCATACCAAACATTGGCCTGCCTGAAAGAGACCATGGCCGCGTCCGGCAGATTCAGCTCGAACTCCCGAAGCATCCTGAGTATAAGGCAGTGCATCTCCGCGCCGTGCGGAAGCGGGAGCGCAGAAGGGTCCTTCGATACCGAGACCGCCAGGAAATACGCGGAAACCTTGTCGTCGAACTTTCCGGCGAAAGCGTCCAGACAGGCGCAATAGCCCGCATCATCCCCTTTTATCCACAGTTCTTTACATTCCAGTTCGCGCATCGTTCTGTCGTTTTCAGACAGATAGCCGGCGGCTGCGCCCCCCCCCGCGCCGGGCGTAAAGCGCGACGCCCTGGCCGGGTAAGCCGCGACCAGCGCTTCAACCCCCAGGACGGCCGGGAACAAAAGCCGGAACATGGCGGCAACACCACTGCCCGCCAGAACCCGCTGAGCGCGGTCTTCTTCCGTCCGGTCATTAAAAAACGGCGCCGCCATGATAACCGGCAGCAGATAAAGCAGCGGATAGAAATAGCGCTTTTCCACGGAAAACAGGGAGTGGATAAGTATGAAATAGACGGGAAAGATAGAAACGAAGAACCTGTCTTCCTTCCGGATGAACGCTGCGGCCGCAAACGTCAGGAGAAACAGCAATGGGTGGAATAGAAAAACGGCCCAGAGCCTTCTCAGGACGGTCAGTGCAAAAAAAAGAGGCTCTTTCGCCGCCTCGCGAAGATAAAAAACCACGGCGCTGTCTTTCTCGCCAAGGCCGGCCAGTCTCAATGAATTCCCGTTCATCGTATAAATGCCGCCTTTGGCACTAGTATCTTGACAAATTAGTTATGCAACATGTATCATATGTGAATGAAATGCATAAACATTCGCTTAAAAAAGCGCGAGATTAAGTTGCTGGAGAA